>NZ_DBNGVP010000204.1:0-87382 GCF_057119385.1 Archangium sp.
AGGTAAGCGCTCGGCGGACCACACCTTCCGCATGAGGGAGGAGCCGTTCAGCGTCGCGTTCCAGGAGGTGTAGACATGGGACGCAACACGGAAAAAGTGGACGCAACGCTGGCGAGGGCCGCGGCAAGCAACTACTGGACGGAGGCCGAGGCGCAGGCGGTGCTGGAGGCCTATGAGGCGAGCGGGTTGTCGGTGGCGGAGTTCGCCCGCCGCCATGGGCTTGGGCCGCAGCGGCTGAGGTGGTGGAAGAAGCGGCGAGCCGAGGAGGCGGGCCCGGCGCTCTCGTTCATCCCGGTGCACGTCGCGGCGCCGCCGTCGCCAGAAGCACAGCGGGCAGCGGGCACGGTCAGCATGGAGGTGCTGCTGGCCAGGGGGCGGCGCATCCGGGTGGAGCCCGGCTTCGACGCGGACGCGCTGGGGCGGCTGGTGAGGGCGCTGGAGGAAGCATGCTGACACTGCCCTCCTCGGTGCGCATCCACCTGGCGAGCCAGCCGGTGGACATGCGCAAGTCCTTCGACGGGCTCTGCTTGCTGGCGCGAGAGGTACTGCGAGAGGACCCCTTGAGTGGACACCTCTTCGTCTTCTTCAACCGCACGCGCGACATGGTGAAGGTGCTGTGGTGGCACTCCGGTGGCTTCTGCCTCTTCTCCAAGCGCCTGGAGAAGGGCAGCTTCCGCCTGCCGCGTCCGCTGCCCGAGGACGGCTCCGCCCTCACGCTGGAGGCAGTGGAGCTCACGCTGCTGCTGGAGGGGATTGATTTGAAGGCCAGCGTCCGGCGGCCACGCTGGCAGCCCCCACTTTTGAAGTCGGCTGCCTGAGAATACCTCTTGCGTCGTGAGGCCGGGTCATGGCTCATGTGCCGGTACATGAGCGGCGCGGCCCCCGACAAGAAAACCATGGACGTGCACGGCGTGGCGGCGCTGCTGCGCGCGCTGCTGGCCGAGGACCAGGACGAGCAGGCCATTGAGCTGGTGGTGGGCCTGCTCATGCAGTTGGTGGAGAAGAACACCGAGTTGGAGCTGCGGCTGCGCAAGGCGCTGCGCCAGCACTTCGGCCGCCGCAGCGAGAAGCTGTCGGCCGAGCAGCTGTCGCTCTTCCTGGCGCGGTTGGGCCAGGAAGAGGCCGGGGTCCAAGACGCGGCGCAGCCGAGTGCCGGGGAGGCTGGCGTCGCGGCGGGCTCCACGCCGCCACCACACCAGGAGCCGCGAAAGAAGGAGCGCACGGGGCACGGGCGGCGCCCGCTGCCCGCGCACCTGCCGCGCGAGCAGCGCGTCCAACAGCCCCCGCCCGAGGCGCTGCGGTGCGAGGCGTGCGGGCGGGACAAGTCGCGCTGTGGCGAGGAGAAGAGCGAAACCCTGGAGTGGGTGCCCGGCCACTTCAAGGTGATTGAGGAGGTGAGGCCCAAGTACGCCTGCCGGCCGTGCGGCGACGGGCTGGTGGTGGCGCCCCCCGCCGACAGGGTGATTGAAGGCGGGCTGCCCGGGCCGGGCCTGGTGGCCCACGTGCTGGTGTCCAAGTACAAGGACCACCTGCCACTGCACCGGCTGAGTGGAATCTACGCCCGTCACGGCGTGGAGCTACGCACCTCGACGCTCTCGGACTGGGTGGCCGCGGGCGCCGACCTCCTGCAACCGCTGGCCAGGGAGGTGGGCCAGCGGGCCCTGGCCTCGCACGTATTGCAGAGCGACGACACACACCTGAAGGTGCTCGACAGGGAGCACCCCAACGGCCTCAAACGCGGGCACATGTGGGTGTACCTCGGCGACAGCACCTGGGCGGCCTTCGTGTACACGCCGGACTGGAAGCAGGAGGGGCCGCTGTCCTTCCTGGAGGGGCGCGAGGGCTGGCTGCTGGTGGACGGGTACAAGGGCTACGACAAGCTGTTTACCCGCCCGGGCGCCACGGCGGTGGAGGTAGGGTGCTGGAGCCATGCCCGGCGCTACTTCGTCGACGCACTGGACGCCGGCGACACACGGGCGGCGCTGCCGCTCTCGCTCATTGGCCGGCTCTTCGCGGTGGAGCGCGAAGCCGACGAGCAACAGGTGGACGAGGCCGAGCGGCTGCGCAGGCGCAATGCCCTCTCGCGCCCCGTCACCGAGCAACTGGCGCGCTGGATGGCCGACATCTACGGCAGGGAGCGACCCAAGAGCCCGCTGGCGCAAGCGTGTCGCTATGCCATCAACCAGTGGACGTCGCTGCTGCGATTCCTGGAAGACGCGCGCCTGCCCCTGCACAACAACGCCTCGGAGCTGCGGCTGAGGGAAATCGCCGTCGGCAGGAAGAACTACCTGTTCGCCGGCAGCGACGCGGGAGCCGAGCGTGCCGCGTGCGTCTACACGCTGGTGGCCACCTGCGTGCTGGCGGGCGTGGACCCCTGGGCGTACCTGGCTGACGTGCTGGACAAGCTCGCCCGGGGCTGGCCGCAGCGCCAGCTCGAGCAACTGCTGCCGCCCATGTGGAAGGCCGCGCGCGAGGCCGCCGCGCGGACGACTCCCGCTACCTCGCCCGCGGCGACCTGAGCCCATCCCCTCCCGGTCGAGCGGGGCGGCGCGCCCTCTACCACATCTCCGTCGCCATGCCGCCGAGCGGATACTGCCCGGCGCTACTTCGTCGACGCGCTGGAGGCCGGAGACACGCGGGCGGCGCTGCCGCTCTCGCTCATCGGCCGGCTCTTCGAGGTGGAGCGCGAGGCCAGCGAGCAGCAGGTGGACGAGGCCGAGAGGCCGCGCAGGCGCGACACGCTCTCGCGTCCCGTCACCGAGCAACTGGGCCGCCAGGTGGCCGACACCTACAACCGCGAGCCCCCGAAGAGTCCGCTGGCTCGCGCGTGTCTCTACTCCATCAACCAGTGGACGGCGCTGCTGCGCTTCTTGGAGGACGCACGCCTGCCCCTGCACAACAACGCCTCGCGCCTGCGGCTGCGGGAGATTGCCGTCGGCAGGAAGAACTACCTCTTCGCTGGCAGCGACGCGGGAGCCGAGCGCGCCGCGTGCGTGTACACGCTGGTGGCCACCTGCGTGCTGGCTGGCGTGGACCCGTGGGCGTACCTGACCGACGTGCTGGAGAAGCTCGCCGGGGGCTGGCCGCAGTGCCGGCTCGAGGAGTTGCTGCCGCCCATGTGGAAGGCCGTGCGTAAGGCCGCCGTGCTGACTTCCTCCACCTCACCCGCGGTGACCTGAGCGCCGCCCCTTCCCGTCAAGCGGGGCGGCGCGCTCGTTACCACATCTCCGTCGCCACGCTGCACCGCTCCGCCGAGTGGATACGGGACGAGAGCGGGACGCGGCTCGTCACCATCGGCAACGTGACCTTCCCCTGAGTCCTGACGCTCAGGCGTGTGTCAGACCCACCGGGTATTCCCGCGAACTGGCAACCCATCAGGGGGTGGCCATCACCACGGGGACTTCCCATGAAGCTGGCCGGAGCGGTGGTGCTGTTGGTGCTCCTCACCGGATGCGCGACGACCCAGGGGACGGGAGGCTCTGGCCCTTCGCCGTCTCCAGGAGTCCAACCCGCGAGGAAGAAGGAGCTACCCTGGTTGAACGTGCCGGGTGGGCAGATGAAGACGACGCTCTTCTACGGCCCCTGGCAGTGCCGCCGTCAGTTCGTGAACCAGTGCCAGATGGAGTGCGCCCAGGAGCGCCACACGCTCATGGGGTGCATATGGTTGGCGGACATCAAGCTGGACTGGGTGGGAAGCCTCGTCGTCCTACCCGTTCCCGTGAAAGCCGGGAGCCGCTACGGCATCTATCACTGCTGCTGCAACTACCCCAGTCTGCCGAAGGCGGTGAAGGAGGTTGAGCGCAAGCGGTGGGAAAAGATCCGAGACTCCTTCCGGGACGACTGGAGCAAGAAGTTCGGAGAGTGGCCCGTCGACGGAGGCATCTCCTGGCCGGGTCACCACATCCGGGACCTCTGGCACGGTGGAAACCCGGTGGATCCCAACAACATCATCCCCGTACAGCCCAGCATTCATGACGAATTCACCAGGGCCTACCCTGCCTGCTACGCTGGACAAGCGCCCTGGAATACGGTGGGACCCGACTTGCCCTACTCGGACAACTGACGATGGCTACGCCCATGAGCGACCTGCTCGAAGAGGTTTCCCGCGAGCCCTTCCCGCATCCCCCCGCCACGCCCGAGGAAATCGAGGAGTTCGAGCGGCGGGTGGGCTGGAAGTTGGACCCGGACCTCCGGGCCTTCTACCTGCATTGCAATGGGGCCGCTCTGCTTCGATGGCCGGATTCACCCTATGAAATCCTGCCTCTGTCGAAGATCGTCCGGGCACGGGTGGCCATCTGCGGTGAGGATGACGACAGGTGGGGCCCGGCCTCGATGTACGCCCTCTGCTATGTGCGCGATGGCAACTATGTCGTCTTGGACGTGGGCCGACAGGTAGACGGGCGGTACCCGCTCATTGATGGGGACCGAGAGACCTGGCCCAACCCGGAATACTGCACGCAGATCGCCAGCTCGTTCTCGGAGTTCTTGGAGCAGGTGCTGCGCACCCGGCGTAGCCTCTACTGGCTGGGGGAATGAGATCGTGGCCACCGCCATGAGCAGCCTGCTCGAAGAGGTCTCCCGCGACCACTTCCCGCATCCTCCTGCCACTCCCGAGGAGATCGAGGAGTTCGAGCGAGGGGTAGGCTGGAAGCTGGACCCGGATCTGCGGGCCTTCTACCTGCATTGCAATGGGGCACGGTTGTTCGAGCCACCTCCATTCGCCCCATTCAGAATCCTCCCGCTGTCCGAAATCGAGAGAGGAAGGGCGGCGATCTTCGGTGCGGATGAAGACCAGTGGGGCCCTGAATCCATCTACGCGATCTGCTACGTGCAAGATGGCGATTACGTCATGGTGGACGTGAGCCGACAGGTTGATGGTCGTTACCCCCTCCTGGACGGCTGGAAGGAGGCATGGCGTAACAAGGAATACACTTGGCCGCTCGCCTCCTCCTTCTCCGAGTTCCTGGCCGAGGCGCTGCGGAGCAACGGACGCCAGTTCTGGTTGGACCGGCACGAGAAGTGAGCGGCCCTGCTGCCGCTGAGCTTCACCGGAGGGTGGGAACCTTCGTGGGGACGGCGTGCGTCGCGTAGAAGCGCCGCGTGGTGGTCGGGCTCTTGTGGTTGAGGAAGGCCGCCACGGAAGCCGGGTCCGCGCCCTTCTCGATAGCCCAGGTGGCGACGGAGTGCCGGAACCGTCCCGGGGTGAAGGGCGGAATGCCCGCCGCCGTGCAGGCCCCCTTGATGGCCAAGGCGTACTTCTCGGAGCTGAGCGAGCCCCGCTCCAGCAGCCGCTTCCCGGCCTCCATCACCTCGGCGGACACGGCGGTGCGCAAGGGCTCGCCGCTCTTGGTCTGGGGACACACCAGCATGCCCGCGATCCCCTCGGCCTCGCTCCGGTACTGCTCCACGCTGCCCATCCTGGCGAAGCGCACCAGCTCCGAGACGTGCCAGCCGGTGCCCGCCTGCACGTTCATGCCGTCACGCCAGTGAGGCGCAAGGTACTCGTGGGCGAGCAGGTAGTGCTCCCGGGGAATCACCTTGGTTCGCTTCCACTGCTCGGGCCGGGCCTGGGGCACGGTGAGCCGCCCGAAGGTCGGGTCCTCGGCCACCGAGAGGACGTGCTTCACCTTGCGCAACCAGGAGTAGACGCGCTTGAGGACCGCGATCCGATGACCCCGGGCCTTCGCTCCCTCCAGGGCAGGGAGGATGTCATCGAGGAGCGTGAGCTTCCGCAGGTCCCGGCCCTTGAGCTGGTCGGCCCACCACGCGAGATAACCCTGCTGCTTCTTCACCCAGGTGGAACTGTTCTTGTCCACGTCGCGCGAGGAGGCGAGGAATTCAGCCGCGAGCGGCGCGTCCAGGTAGATGGGCTGCTCGTGGGGTGAGCCCGCCGGGTTGTCGTGCTCCGGAGCCGTTTCGAACTTGCCCGTGAGGCAGGGGAGGGCAAAAGAAAAAGGGCGCCAGACTTGCGTCTGACGCCCTCTTTCAGCTCCCCGACGTGGACTCGAACCACGGACCTGGTGATTAACAGTCACGTCCGGGGCTGGAGCAGGGGAGTCGGCCCCGAGGGAAGAGTGGCCAGGGTTGGCCGTTGGTGGTTGGCGGAGTGGGGCATGAGTGGGGCACAGCGCCCGAGGCTGGCGGACCATCTCCCTCGATGTGAGCCTGTGCCGCCCGAGCCGTGCGGGGCTACCCCGGGTCAAGGGCCCAGGTTCCTTCCTCCCACCGCTTCAGTGCCTGCCCTGCTTTGAATGAGACCAGCCCCTCGCCCTTGGCGACCTCCTCCAAGACCGCTTTGGCCTCGGCCGTCCGATAGCGGAGCAGGTGCGCGGCGGCCATGACTCGTACGTCCGGGCGTGGGTGCTTGAACAGCACGGCCAGTGCGTCGCGTCCAGCATCACCGTGGGCCCGGAGCTTGTCGAACGCGGCGCCGTACTTCTTGGCGTGCTTGTTCCCGGTCTTGGCGTCTCCCCTCCAGATGGCGTCGGTCTGCTCGGCCACGTTCTGCGCGAACTGTTCGACAAGTTCCTCCAGCTTCATCACCAGAACCCCTTCGTTACTCTTTCGATGGCCATCAGCCCGAACTCGCGTTGGGCCTCGTACGACTGCGTGCTCAACCACTGCCGGACGGTCAAGGTGTCCGAGCCGGTGATATCCCGCTGAATGGACGAGTAGAGCGAGCTGATGCGGGTGTGGATGCCCTTGTCCAACGGGACGATGTTCTCGGTATTTTGAACGGCCTGAGCCCCGAACCGTTTCTCGTTGCCCGGCGTCTGCTCGACGATGTGGTGCCACTCCTTCCCGGGGCCTGCCGAGCCCATGGCCCGCTTGAAGCTCTTGTACGAGCCCCACGCCCTGAAGCCGTTGGGAGGAGTCTTGGCAGCGGCGCCACTCATGGCCCGAGCCGTCATGGCGACAGCACCAGGAGCAAGGGCGATGGTGACGGACTCGGCGTTCACGGCGACTGTCTCCACGTGCCCCACCGCCGCGAGACGGATACCCACCTGCGTCTCCGCCTGCACGGCCGCCTGCATCGAGCCGGGCAGCTTCGGCACCTGTGCGGCCAGCCCCGGCGCCGTGTTGCCGATGGCCGCCATGGCCAGCATGGCGAAGGCTCGCGCCGCGTTGCGGCCCATGCGCTTGCCGTAGCGCTCGCCCGCCTCGCGCAGCCCGTTGAACGTGGTGGCCCGGTCCGCCTCGTCCATCAGCCGTTTGAAGCCCACGACGAGGCCCCAGAAGGTATCGACGCCCACGTAGGAGATGAGGGTGGCGGTCATCACGGCCGCGAGGCCCTTGGAGATCGTCACGTCGGGGATGGAGACGAGAACCATGTACGTGGTCCAGGTCCAGAGCACGGCGGCCACCATGGCGTGTGGGTCGGCCATGTCCTTGAACGCCTCCAGCATCTCGTCCAGCACGGCGCCCTTGGCCAGGGCCAGGGCCAGTGCGAACCGCCCATCCCCGTTGACGGTGGGGCTCTCCGTCAGCAGGCGGAGACAGTCCCCGGGCCTGCCAGTGCGCTCGCACCAGCGCAGGTAGGCGCGCGTCAACTCCACCTCCGCCGCCTCCTCTGCTGATTCTCCCTCCAGGTGGGCGCCCGGCTCGTGCGGGGTGATGCGGCGGCTGCGTGTCTCGTACGTGTACGAACCGCTCCGCGCCTCTACCTCGAACAGACGCCGGGCGGCTTCCTGGGGCTGAGCGGGGGGGCCGCACATCCCGAGCCATCGCCGACACGGCCTCCTGGAACTCGCCGTTGCCCAGTGCCACCGGCTCGGCGCCGGAACGAGGGGTGAAGACGATGGCTCCGGTCTGGCCCGTGTCCAGGCGCACGACCCGAGAGGCAGTACCACACCCGACGAGGAGTACCAGCAACACGGCCGTGCAGCACAGCTTCATGGGAATTTCTCCTGGCCCTGGCCACCCCTCCACGGGTAGCCAATCCAGGAGAATACCCAATGGGTGCGACACAACCCGGAGCGGGGTTCACGGAAAGGTCACGCCGCCGAGGGTGACAGGCCGACCTCCGTTCTCGTCCCACAACTTGAGGGTGAAGGTGCCCCGCGCCTCGTGAGCCAGCAGCTCCGTCTCCACCATCACGAGGTCCGACCCTCCCGGCGGAATGGGCGCGAGCTGCCACACCTTCACCTGCTTCACGTCCTGGCCCTTTCCCACCAGCAGGGCCGCATCCCTGGCCGTCCAGGGGGCCGTGCCGGGGTTGTCCATGACCATTGCCACGGCCACCCGCATCACGTCTTCGTCATTTTCCCTGCGCTTGGTGGTGGTGCGGTAGCTGATGGCCGTTTGTGTGAGGAGCGCGTTGGCCGAGGGTTGGGTGATGGTGCTCGTGAGGTTCTTGGCCAGGACGCCTTGCACGTTCCTCACGTCCACCTTCAACAGCTCGCTGGCGATCAGCCCCGTGATGCCCAGCCCGCTTCCTTCCGCCTGCGTTCGCACCAACTCCGTTTGAAGCTGTTGGATTCGGGCCTCCTTCTCCTTGACCTCTTTCGGGGGGATGACGGTGATGCTGCGCGTCCCGGTGGACACGTCCTCGAAACGCTCGCGCTCTTGCAACTCCACCGCACCCGGAGGCAGCGGCGAGTCGAACCGGAAGGTGGTGGGAAGGCCGGGGCTGATGCACACCTCTGGCGCCTTGCCGGTGGGAGCCGCCAACAGCTCGAGCCGGTGTGGCGACGCCTCACAGCTCGGGAGAGATGGCTGTGCGGTGGCGCTGGCATCCGCGAGGAGCGCCAGGAGCAAGAGCACGGGGGGGGACGAGGTGCGCACGGAGCGGGGACCTCCAGCAGATGGGGTAGAGACCGGAGACGTTGGCCTCTACCACACCTTCTCGCCCGGTAGGGCACGAGCGATTCCAAGCCCCTGCTCTCGAACCGCTCGGATAGCTCTACTCGAACCGGCGCACCGCCTCCACGCCTCGGCCGCGGCCCTCACCGCCGCGCACGCGGAACTGGAGGCCGAGGACTTCGCCGCCTCTCCTCATCCCCCCTCCGCACAGGCGTGTCTGGCCGGCGCCCTCCTCACCCAGGTGGAGGCGCTCCAGCACTCGCTGCGCCGCTACCGCACCCTCGTCGTCATGCGCGAGGAGTGGGCGCGTGTCGCCCCTGCCTCCGAGCTCTCCCCCAGCTGAACCTCACCCCGGCCAGCCCTCGCCGGACGTGCGCGCCCACCGCTCACGTCCGGCGAGGGCTCCATCAACGAGTGTGATGCGCGCCCGCGCGTCCTCGCTGATGCCCATCAACCAGCCGGTCCAAATCTCCATCAACAAGCGTGCGCGGTAACACCATGCAGCCACCCGCACATCAGAAGTTTCACCAGCGGGTCGAGGACATCACGATGAGCCAGAAGGGGCCCACGCAGAAATAGTGGGGTGGGCTGTTGATGGTCACCAGGATGGCGCTGATGATGACGGGCGCGCTTTGCTTCTGATCCGGGTCGGGCACCGCGCCCAGGGCGACGCTGTCCGCGATCCAGTGGGCGCCCTCGATGGCATAACAAATTTCCCCCAGTTCAGCGGAGAGGCTGACGTGTTCCATCTGGATTCCTCCTCGGGTGGATTGGATGAAGACGCTCTGGCCGACCAGCCAGAACATCAGCGGGAATGACCGCCAAGGTCCTTATGCCGAAGCACGGGCGCTCTTGGTGATCCCCTCGAATGATGCCGCTGAGGACGGTGGGCCCCGGGAGTTGTCAGCCCCATCGGGTATTCCTTCAGATTGGCTACCCCTCAGGGGGTAACCATCACCACGGGGACTTCCATGAAGCTGGCCGGAGCGGTGGTGCTGTTGGTTCTCCTCACCGGATGCGCGACACCCCAGGGGACGGGAGGCTCTGGCCCTTCGCCCTCTCCAGGAGTTCAACCCGCGAGGAAGACGGAACTGCCCTGGTTGAACGTGCCGGGCGGGCAGATGAAGACGACGCTTTTCTACGGCCCCTGGCAGTGCCGCCGTCAGTTCGTGAACCAGTGCCAGATGGAGTGCGCGCAGGAGCGCCACACGCTCATGGGGTGCATATGGTTGGCGGACATCAAGCTGGATTGGGTGGGAAGCCTCGTCGTCCTACCCGTTCCCGTGAAAGCCGGGAGCCGCTACGGCATCTACCACTGCTGCTGCAACTACCCGACTCTGCCGAAGGCGGTGAAGGAGGTTGAGCGCAAGCGGTGGGAAAAGATCCGAGACTCCTTCCGGGACGACTGGAGCAAGAAGTTCGGAGAGTGGCCCGTTGACGGAGGCATCTCCTGGCCGGGCCATCACATCCGGGACCTCTGGCACGGTGGCGACCCGGTGGATCCCAACAACATCATCCCCGTACAGCCCAGCATCCATGACGAATTCACCAGGGCCTACCCTGCCTGCTACGCTGGACAAGCGCCCTGGAATACGGTGGGACCCGACCTGCCTTACTCGGACAACTGACGATGGCCACGCCCATGAGCGTCCTGCTCGAAGAGGTCTCCCGCGAGCCCTTGCCGCATCCCCCCGCCACGCCCGAGGAAATTGAGGAGTTCGAGCGGCGGGTGGGCTGGAAGCTGGACCCGGACCTCCGGGCCTTCTACCTGCATTGCAATGGGGCCGCTCTGCTTCGATGGCCGGATTCGCCCTATGAAATCCTGCCTCTGTCGAAGATCGTCCGGGCACGGGTGGCCATCTGCGGTGAGGATGACGACAGGTGGGGCCCGGCCTCGATGTACGCCTTCTGCTACGTGCGCGACAGCAACTATGTCGTCCTGGACGTGAGCCGACAGGTAGATGGGCGGTATCCGCTCATTGATGGGGACCGAGAGACCTGGCCCAACCCGGAATACTGCACGCAGATCGCCAGCTCCTTCTCGGAGTTCCTGGAGCAGGTGCTACGCACCCGGCGTAGCCTCTACTGGCTGGGGGAATGAGACCGTGGCCACCGCCATGAGCAGCCTGCTCGAAGAGATTTCCCGCGAGCACTTCCCCTATCCCCCAGCCACACCCGAGGAGATCGAAGAGTTCGAGCAGCGAGTGGGATGGCAGTTGGACCCGGAACTGCGCGCCTTCTACCTGTATTGCAACGGCGCCGAGTTGATTGAACGGCTACCCGACTCGCCCTACCAGATACTTCCTCTCTCGGAGATAGTCCGAGCGCGGGTGGCCATCTTCGGGAAGAAGAACGACGATGACGCGCATGGGCCCGCCTCGATGTGGGCCATCTGCGACGTGCAGGACGGCAACTACGTGCTGGTGGACGTGGCCCGCCAGGAGAACGACCGCTATCCCCTGACGGACGGCTACCACGAGGCGTGGCCCAACCCGAAGTACTGCGGGCCAGTCGCCAGCTCCTTCTCGGAGTTCCTGGAGCAGGTGCTACGCACCCGGCGCGGCCTCTATTGGCTGGGGGAGTGAGCCCGGGTTGCGCTGAGGCTCTCCGTACTCACTCGCTCCTCAGCCGCGTTGTTCGCGACCAGGTTCATCTTCGGCAACACGCCACCGCCAGTAGCGCTCCGGCTTGACCCACACAACCGTCTCGGTCGAGACCTTCATGAAAGCGTCGAGGACCGGCTTGCCGAGGACCAGGCGGCCGTCGGCATTCTCGCGCAGCAATGCGTCTGCGCCGTGTTTCGTGAGCATGTCGACGACGTCGTCTTGGTAGATGCAGCCGTCGCGGTGGAGATGGGCCAGCATCCAGTCGGCCACCTCGACGGGGGTCACTTGCCCGCCCTGCCAGCGCCGGGTGCCGGGATCGGCGGCTTCACCGAGGCGGGTTCCAGCCCGGCGTCCGGAAACACACCGCTCTCCAGCTTTTTGCCGGCAAACCATTGGCAACGGTACGACTCGTACTCCTCCAATGACGCCTCCACCGTCATCTCCGGGCCGCCGCTCTTGAGCTTCACGACGTCGCCAACCTGAAACCGGCCTTGTGCCATGTCGTCCCTCACCGCGTGGGTAGTAGCTAAAGCTATGCTGATGATGCGAGCTATGCTGATGATGCGTGCCCCGCTCGGCTGCCACAAGACCACGAAGGGCCCCGAGTTGTCCCGGAGACCTTCGTGGTGGTGCTACGTTGCGCCAATGAGCGAGAAAAGCCTGAAGGCGCTTGTGGATGAGATGTTTCGCGAGTTCCGGCGCCAGCACGGCGACGTGAAGAAGCGGCTGGCAGCGCAGCATGCGCAGGGGCTCCCGTACTCCAAGGATGACGTTGCGCGGCTGGGCGAACTCAACAGCATCATCAACCCGCTTGAGAGGCTGAGGCAGGCCCTCAAACACGCCGTCGCGCCGAACCCTAACGACGTGGAGACGCTCCTCAAGAACCTGAATGACGAGGTCAAGAACCTGAAGGACGAAGCAGGAGACCTGCCGAGCGACGACGAAGGGTAGCCGCCGCTCACCGCAGAGTGGGAACTTTCGTCGGGACGGCATGCGTCGCGTAGAAGCGCCGCGTGGTGGTTGGACTCTTGTGGTTGAGGAAGGCCGCCACCGAAGCCGGGTCCGCGCCCTTCTCGATGGCCCAGGTAGCGACGGAGTGCCGGAACCGTCCCGGGGTGAAGGGCGGGATGCCCGCCGCCTTGCAGGCCGCCTTGATAGCGAGGGTGTACTTCTCGAAGCTGAAGGAGCCCCGCTCCAGCAGCCGCTTTCCAGCCTCCAACACCTCGGCGGACACGGCGGTACGCAAGGGCTCGCCGCTCTTGGTCTGCGGGCACACCAGCACGCCCGCGATCCCCTCGGCCTCGCCCCGGTATGGTTCCACGTTGCCCATCTTGGCGAAGCGCACCAGCTCCGAGACGTGCCAGCCGGTGCCCGCCTGCACGTCCATCCCGTCGCGCCAGTGCGGTGCAAGGTACTCGTGGGTGAGGAGGTAGTGCTCCCGGGGAATCACCTTGTCCCGCTTCCACTGCTCGGGCCGGGCCTGGGGTACCGTGAGCCGTCCGAAGGTCGGGTCCTCGGCCACCGGCAGGACGTGCTTCAGCTTGCGCAACCAGGAGTAGACGCGCTTGAGGACCACGCTCCACTACCCTCGGGCCTTCTAGATGGGCTGTTCGTGGGGTGAGCCTGCCGGGTTGTAGTGCTCCGGGTCGGCCTCGAACCGCTTGGGGAGTTGCTTGTGTTGTGCCCGCGGGCAGGGGAGGGCAAAAGAAAAAGGGCGCCAGACTTGTGTCTGACGCCCTCTTTCAGCTCCCCGACGTGGACTCGAACCACGGACCTAGTGATTAACAGTCACCCGCTCTACCGGCTGAGCTATCGGGGAATATGTCCGCTGCGCGTTGGCCGGTGTGGACCGCCGCGACAACGAGGTGCTTTCTAAAGAACGGAGTCCGTCCTGTCAACAACCCGTTTCGACCCACTCTCCCGGCTTCGCTCGATTCCCTGGCCGGCGCTCGATGGAATCGCCCCCATCGCCGCCGAGGCCCTCTCCCTCATCCTCTCGGGCAGCCCCGCGGAACGGGTGCTCGACCGCACCCTCCGCTCCCACCGGGACCTCTTCCGTGAACAGCGCCAGGCCCTCGCCGAGTCCCTCTTCAACGTCGGCCTCTGGCGCCGCCGGCTCGGCTTCCTCCTCGGAAACCCGGACGCCCCCCCCTCCGCGCTCCTCTTCGCCTTCCTCCAGGGGCTCGCCGGTGTGCCCCCAGCGGAGGCCGCCCGGCTCTCCGGACTCGGAACGCCGCTGCCCCTGTCCTCCGAGGAGCCCCCGTCCCTCGCCCTCCGGTACTCGTTGCCCGACTGGCTCGCCGAGCACTTCTCCCGCGAGCTCGGCCCCGCCGCCGACGACTTCTGCGCCCACCTCAATGTCCCCGGCCCCATCACGCTCCGGGTGAATCCACTGCGTACCTCTCGTGAAGCCCTGGCGGAACGGCTGCGCTCCGAGGGCGTCGAGACCCGGCCCGGTGCCCTCAGCCCCCTCGCGCTCCACGTCGTGGGCCCCAGGCCCAACCTCTATGGGCTCGACTCGCTCCGCGAGGGCCTCTTCGAGGTCCAGGACGAGGGCAGTCAGCTGCTCGGCCTGCTCCTCGAGGCGCGGCCCGGGGAGAGCGTGCTCGACCTGTGTGCCGGCGCCGGAGGCAAGACGCTCCAGCTCGCCGCCGCTATGGAGAACCGGGGCAGGCTCCTCGCGTACGACCCGGATGCCGGGCGGCTCGACCGGCTCCTGCAGCGCTGTTCCCGGGCCGGTGTCTCGAACGTCCAGGTGCTCCGCGCGCCCCCGGAGGGGCTGCTCGTGGACCGGGTGCTCGTGGATGCCCCGTGCTCGGAGCTGGGCTCCCTGCGCCGGGGGCCCGATGCGCGCTTCCGTCTCGAGCCCTCGTCCCTGTCCGAGCTGCCTCGGGTGCAACGCGACCTCCTCGCGCGCGCGGGACGGCTGGTGCGTCCGGGGGGCCGGGTGGTCTACGCCACCTGCACCGTGAATCGCGCGGAGAACGAGGAGGTGGTCCTCGGGTTCCTGCGCGAGTCCCCCGGGTTCCGGCTCGTGCCTCCCGGGGTGGGGGGGTTGGACCCGTCCTGTGTCCGCGAGGGCTTCCTGTTCTGTGCTCCCCATTCGCACGGGACGGATGGGTTCTTCGCCGCGGTGCTCGAGCGGGGGAACGGGTAGGGGAGCGGTAGACCCTCACCCCGGCCCTCTCCCAGAGGGAGAGGGGGCGTCCTGGTCTTCTCCCATAGGGAGGGGGGAGGTTCTCCCTCGGACAGGGCGTGTTCGAAGCCCGAGACATGCGCGCACCGGGTGCTATGAAGGCGCCCGTGCGTTGGCTCAAGCCCCCCCTGCTGCGTCCTCGCGACACCGTCCACATCGTCGCGCCCGCTGGTCCCTTCGACCCGCCTACCTTCGAGGTCGGTCTCGGCGTCATCGCCCAGCGCTACAGCCCGGTCTACCAGCCGGACCTGTACGAGGCGTGGCGCTACCTCGCCGGTCCTGATTCGCGCCGGGCCGAGGAGCTCACCCGGGCCCTCACCGACTCCAACGCCCGTGCCATCTTCTGCGCCCGGGGTGGCTACGGCGTCATGCGCCTGTTGCCCTCGCTCCCGCTCGCGGACATGGCTCCCACGGCGTTCGTCGGCTTCTCCGACCTCACCGCCCTGCACCTGCCCCTCCAGGGGCTCGGCCGCGTCACCATCCACGGGCCCGTCGTCACCCACCTGGGCAAGCAGCCTCCCGAGGTCCAGGAGTACCTCTTCCGGCTGCTCGAGTCCCCCGAGCCCCCGCCGGCCCTCGAGGGCAAGGCCTCCTACGTCCCTGGCGTCGTCGAGGGCCCGCTGCTCGGTGGAAACCTCTCGGTGCTCTCCCGGCTGCTGGGCACCCCGTACATGCCGCCGCTCGAGGGGGCCATCCTCCTGCTCGAGGACGTGGGCGAGGCGCCCTACCGGCTGGACCGCATCTGGACGCACCTGCGGCTGGCGGGCGTGTTCAATCAGGTCCGCGGCATCGTGCTCGGCGACTTCACCGAGTGCGAGCTGAAGAACGCCCCCTACACCGCCGCGGACGTCCTCCGCTCGCTCGCCGAGGAGACGGGCCTGCCGTGCGCCGCCGGCTTCCCCATCGGTCACGGCATCCCCAACTACCCCGTCGCCCTCGGCACCCAGGTGCGGTTGGATGCCGGCGTGGCCCGCCTCACCTTCCTGGAAGGAGCGGTGCAGGCATGAGCAGCCACCCCATCGCCAACCTCCAGGCACTCCTGGATGAGTCCGTCACCTTCGGCATCTTCCCGGCCGCCCAGGCCGTGGTGATGCACCGGGGCGTCCAGGTTTTCGGCGGGGTGGCGGGCAACGTCACGGGAGACACCCGCTTCGACCTGGCCTCCGTCACCAAGGTGCTCTGCACCACCGCGCTCTTCCTGCGCTTCTGGACCGAGGGTAAGGTCGGTCCCGAGACGCCCGTGGCCCGCTTCTTCCCGGGCTCGCCCGTGGGGGACGCGGGCGCCACGGTGGCGGACCTGCTCTACCACCGCTCGGGCCTGCCGCCCTTCGTGCCCTTCTTCGCCCAGGCGCTCACCGCCCATCCCGAGCTCCTCGAGCCGTCCTGCCCCTCGGCCACCCGGGCCCGGGTCCGCGACGAGGTCATCCAGGCCGCCGCGAGCACGGCGCTGGTGGCCCCGCTGCGCACCGCCACCGCCTACAGTGACGTGGGTTTCATCCTCCTGGGGGAGATCCTGGCCCGCGTGGGTGGCGCGTCCCTGGACGTCCTCTTCTCGCGCCACGTCGCCGAGCCCATGGGCCTCTCCGCGCGCTTCCACCGGCTCACCGACTTCCCCGCGGATGGCCGGGTCGCGCCCACCGGAGCCACCCGCCCGCGCGAGCCCGCTCCCGGCCAGGAGGGCATGTGGGGCGAGCTTCCCTCGCGTCCCTCGGTGCCCGGCGAGGTGGACGATGACAACGCCTGGGTGATGGATGGCGTCAGTGGCCACGCGGGCCTCTTCGGCACCGCGGTGGACGTGGCCCGTTTCGGCCAGGCCATCCTCTCCGGGTGCGCGGGGGCGCCCTCGTTCGTGCCCGCGCCCCTCCTGTACCGCGCGCTGGCGAATGATCCGCTCGTGCAGGGCAGCACGCGCTCCATGGGCTTCGACACGCCCTCCCAGGGGCTGTCCAGCGCGGGCCACTACATCGGCGATACGCCTCCGGGCGCGGTGGGCCACCTCGGCTTCACCGGCACCAGCCTCTGGGTGGATCTGCGCCGCTCGCTCGTGGTGGCGCTCGTCACCAACCGCGTGGCCCATGGCCGCAAGGAAGTCCGCATCCGTGAATTCCGTCCCGTCTTCCACGACCTCGTCGTGGAAGCCCTCGGCCTCAACGACCTGACCCCGAAAGCACATGGCTGACGACAACGGCAACGTCCTCGAAACCATCACCCCCGGCGCGGTGCGCCGCATCCACCTCGTCGGCGTGGCCGGCACCGGCATGGGCTCGTTCGCCGGCATGCTCAAGGCCGCGGGCTACGACGTCACCGGCAGCGACGAGAACGTCTACCCGCCCATGAGCGACATGCTCCGCGCATGGGGCATCCAGGCGCTCACGCCCTACAGCCCGGGCAACCTCGACACGGCGAAGCCGGACCTCGTCATCATCGGCAACGTCATCCGCCGGGTGAACCCCGAGGCCACCGCCGTGCGCGAGCGCCGCGTTCCGCAGATGAGCTTCCCGGCCGCGCTGGGCTCGCTCTTCCTGGACCGGGCGCACTCCGTCGTGGTGGCCGGCACGCACGGCAAGACGACCACGTCCTCGATGATGGCCCACGTGCTCGTGGCGGCGGGGAAGGATCCATCCTTCCTGGTGGGGGGCGTCACGCAGAACTACTCGGGCAACTACCGGGTGGGGAAGGGGCCGCACTTCGTCGTCGAGGGTGACGAGTACGACACGGCCTACTGGGACAAGGGCTCCAAGTTCCTGCACTACCGGCCGAAGACGGCCATTCTCACCAGCGTGGAGTTCGACCACGCGGACATCTTCCGGGACTTGCCGCACTACGAGTCCACGTTCGACAAGTTCGTCCGGCTGATTCCGAAGGACGGGCGGCTGGTGGTGTGCGCGGCGTACCCGAACGCGGTGAAGCTGGCGCGGGCGTGCCCGGGCCAGGTGGTGACGTACGTGGCGAAGGAGGGCGCGCAGGCGGACTTCACCCCGCGCAACGTGCGCTTCGGCCCCGAGGGCGCGCGCTTCGAGGTGGTGGAGCGCGGCACGGTGCTGGGGAGCGTGCTGCTGCCGCTCTCGGGCATGCACAACGTGGAGAACGCGCTGAGCGTCATCGCCGCGGCGCGCGGGCTGGGCTTGTCCTTCGAGGAGATCGCCCAGGGCCTGGCCACCTTCCAGGGGGTGAAGCGGCGCCAGGAGGTGCGGGCGGAGATGGGCGGCATCCTGGTGGTGGACGACTTCGCGCACCACCCCACGGCGGTGCGGGAGACGATCGCCGCCATCCGTCACCGCTACCCGGAGCGCCGGCTGTGGGCCATCTTCGAGCCGCGCTCGAACACCAGCCGCCGCAACATCCACCAGGAGGACTACGCCCACGCCTTCACGGGAGCCCACCGGGCCAGCCTCAAGGTGCCCGAGCGTCACGACAAGGTGCCCGTGGACGAGGAGCTGAACGTGCCCCGCGTCACCGAGGCGCTGAAGTCCCAGGGGATTGACGCGGACTCGGCCACGGACGTGCCCTCGCTCGTCGAGCGCGTGGCGCGCGAGTCCCAGCCCGGGGACGTGTTGCTCATCATGAGCAATGGCGCCTTTGGAGGGTTCATCGAGAAGTTGCTCGTCGCGCTCCGGGCCCGCTTCGGGGAAAAATGAGCCCCATGCGCTCCTTCCGCCTCGCCCTCGCCGCGCTCGCCCTGTCCGGGTGCGCGCAGAAGATGCCGTCCCTCACCGCTCCCGCGATGGCCACCAGCTCGGCGGCCCTCGAGTCCTCCGAGCCCTCGCCGCTGGACTTCACCGTCAAGCGCTACCCGGGGGGAGAGCCCCACGCCATCGCCAGCGACCGGGGCAGCGTGGTGCTGCTCGACGTGTGGGCCACCTGGTGCGAGCCCTGCAAGGACGCGCTGCCGATGTACCAGGACCTCGCGAAGCACTACGCCGCGCGAGGCCTGAAGGTGTACGCGCTCAACGTGGACGAGGACACGCGTGCCATTCCTCCGTTCCTCGAGGAGACGAAGGTGACGCTGCCCGTGCTTCTGGATGCCAACGCCGCGGTGTCGGAGAAGGTGCTGCGCGTGCGCGGCATGCCCACCACGGTGCTGCTGGATAGGCAGGGCCGGGTGCGTTACGTGCACGAGGGCTTCGCCGAGGAGTACCTGAGCAAGTACCAGGCGGAGATCGAGGAGTTGCTCGCCGAGCCCGCGAAGTAGACGAAGGAGGAGCCGCCATGTCCGATGAGTCGCCCGCCACGCTGCGCCGTATCGCCGAGGAGGGAGCCCGGCTCGCCGGCAAGGTGCTCTCCGAGCGTTTCCTGGGCGAGCGCACCATCGAGTACAAGGGCGGCATCGACCTGGTCACGGACGCGGACCGGGCGGCCGAGGCGGCGGTGCTCGGCTTCATCCGCCAGCGCTACCCGGGCCACGCGATTCTGGCCGAGGAGAGTGGGGCGTCGCAGGGCTCGGGGCTGCGGTGGGTGGTGGATCCGCTGGATGGGACGACCAACTACGCGCACCGGGTGCCGCACTTCTGTGTGAGCGTGGGCGTGGAGGGGCCGGGTGGGGTGCTGGCCGGCGCCATCTACAACCCCATGCTGGACGAGCTCTTCTCCGCGGCGCGAGGGGAGGGGGCCACGCTCAACGGGCGGTCCTTGAAGGCCTCGGGGTGCACGGAGCTGTCGCACGCGCTGCTGTGCACGGGCTTTCCGTATGACGTGCACCAGAAGCCCGAGGGCCCCATGGGGCTGTTGCGGCGCTTCATCGTCCGGGCGCAGGGCATCCGCCGCACGGGCAGTGCCGCGCTGGATCTGGCCTACGTGGCGGCCGGCCGCTTCGATGGGTTCTTCGAGTTCGGCCTCAAGCCCTGGGACGTGGCGGCGGGCTCGCTGCTGGTGCAGGAGGCGGGAGGGGCGATGGTGTGCATCGACGGGGCCCCGTTCCAGGTGGGAGTGGGGGATGTGCTCGCGTGCGCGCCCGGCCTGGCTTCCGCGCTCATCGCCGAGAGCAAGGGCTTCCTCGCCGACCTCGGCTGGACACCTCCGGCTCCGCGCGCCTGAGCGCGTGATGATGTCGACACTGTATGGCCGACGCTGTTATCTCCGTTGGTCGCGAAGCGCACGGAAAGAGAGGAACCCATGGCCGATGAGAAGCCGAAGGAGAGCCCTGAGGAGCCCAAGCAGGAGTTCTTCGAGAACGACGCCACCGGTGTCGAGGTGGAGGAGGTCGGCGAGGGTTCGGCGGAGCTGAAGCCTTGGGATCCTTCCAGGATTCGGATCAGCACGAAACCCTTCTCCCTCCGACAGGTCGTGGACATGATCAAGGACGGAGATATTGACTTGGCGCCTGACTTCCAGCGCCTCTACGTCTGGAAGCAAGCTCAGAGGTCGCGGCTGATCGAGTCAGTACTGCTCGGTATCCCGTTGCCTGCTTTCTACTTCAACCAGGACTTTCAGGGGGCAATGCAGGTGGTGGATGGCGTGCAGCGCCTCACGACAATCAACCGATTCGCCGCCGGTGGAGAAGCGCTCTCCGAGCTTGAGTACCTCAAGGACTTGGAGGGACAGACTTTCAATAAGCTCGATGTGGTCCTGCGACGACGCTTCCAGCAGACGCAGATCTTCGTCAACGTCATCGAGCCGCAGACGCCTGACGACGTCAAGTTTGATGTTTTCCGGCGAATCAACACGGGAGGTAGTCCTCTCACTGCCCAGGAGATCCGGCATTGCATGAGCCGGAAGCGCTCGCGGGATTTGCTCAAGACGCTGACGGCCCTGCCCTCATTCCACCAAGCAACCGATGAGGCTTTCCGTCATGAGCGGCGCATGGCGGACCGGGAACTCGCCCTTCGGTTCTGTGCCTTCCGATTACTGCCAGACCTGAATGATTACCGTAGTTTCAACAGCTTGGACTCCTTCTTGCTCGACTTCACCCGCCAGGTGGATGGAGTCCACCCCTCAGGGCAAGGCCTCTCCGATGCCGTCATTACGCAGCTCTCCGCGGACTTTGACCGCGCGATGCGCACTGCGGTTGCGGTCTTCGGTAACACCGCGTTCCGCAAGTACCGCTTGGGGGCGCGCCAGCGTGGCCCCATCAACCGGGCCTTGTTCGAGAGCTGGGCGGTCGCGCTGGCCGATTATGAGCCCGAGAAGCTAATGCAGAACAGGGATGCTATCGTCAACGCCGCGCGCAAGCGGATGGGTGATTACGACTACAACGCCGCGGTCAGCCAGGGGACTGGGGATATTTCCAAGGTCAAGCTCCGTTTCCAGGTGGCGCGAGACATTCTCAAGGATGCCGCCGGATGATTACGAAGCTCCGGCTCACCGGGTTCAAACGCTTTTCCTCCTGCTCTCTTGATCTGGCGCCCCTCACGGTCCTTACTGGCCTGAACGGGGCGGGAAAAACCACGATCATCCAGGCTTTGCTCCTGGCCCGGGAGGCCAGCACCTCTGGTGCGAACTCTGTGCCTCTCAATGGGCCCTTTGGGTTGGAATTGGGCAGTGCCCAGGACGTACTCAACCTCCATACGGCTGTGGATGCCTCGGAGATCGTACTGTCCGCGCTCCTGGATGATGGGACGGAAGTGCGTTTCATCCTGGACGCGCGTGACGAGACTCTCCTTCACCTGCCCATCAAGGAATCCCCGAAACTTGTTCCTCAATCATTGGGTGGCCCACACCGTGCGTTCACCTATCTTTCTGCCGAACGACTCGGCCCGCGGGACGTCCTGGGTGCCAGCGCCCGGCCCGCAGACGATTTAGGTGTCGGCGTTCAGGGTGAATTCTGCGCTCAGGTATTGGCTCTCCATGGGCTGAAGGAAAAGGTCTCACCGGGCCGGATACACCCCGAGCGTCAAGAGGACGTCAACGCCTTCCTCAAGTATCAAGTCGAGGCGTGGCTTTCCGATATCGCTCGCCCCACGGAGATCAACACGGATTGGTTCCCGAATACTTCGGTTACCGCATTGCGTTTTCGTTCCCCAGGCGGCGAGTGGGTGCGCGCGCCCAACATGGGTTTCGGCGTGAGCTACAGCCTCCCTATTGTACTCGCCGGGCTGTTCACGCCCGCAGGTGGGCTGTTGATTGTCGAGAACCCTGAGGCTCACTTGCACCCCGCAGGACAGTCTCGCATGGGGACCTTCCTTGCCACCCTGGCAAGTGACGGGGTCCAGGTGTTGGTGGAGACGCACAGCGACCATGTGCTCAATGGCATCCGCCGTGCCATCGGCGAGCATCGGCTTTTGGGGGCAGACCGAGCACTCGTCCACTTCTTCGACGTGCGGGCTGATGGACAACCAGAGCTATCCACCCTTCGCTTTACTGCGGCTGGTGGCTTGAGTGACTGGCCGCGCAAGTTCTTCGACCAGTATCAGCTCGATGTGGCCGCGCTGGCGCGGGTGCGGCGCGGCCCCCCGAGGTAACCAATGCGTTTCGTCCTGGAGGAGTCAAGTTGGGCCTGGGATGGCAACAACCGGGAGGCGTTCATCGAGCGGTTCGAACAACTCTTGGATCGATTGGATATCGCCTACGAGCGGGAGGAGCCCTGTGCGGCGAGCAGAGAGTGGCTCCAACAGCAGGTTCTGGGCTCATACACGTTGAACGATCTCTTGTGGAACCCGGATTCTCCGCTAGACCTTCCGTTTGAGGTGCGTCAACGGGTTGTCGGCCATCTCAACATGATGCGGTACTGGGACGAAGAGACGGCTTGGCCCGCCATTGACGTGAACATCGCGGGACGCGACGTGCTGTCACCCTCTGCAGCGCTTGGGCATGCACGGGTCAGAGAGCGCCAGGCCACTGCATGTCTCCCCCTGCCAGGACCTTGGCGTGGTCCATGTGAGGTTATCGTCAATGGAGTCAAGGAGCATGTTCACTTTGTCGTAGACGAGCTATCGCATCGCGCCTTCTTCCGCGACGCACTGGAGGTTGAGCGCGTGGACGAGGCGGGGCTGGAAGTACTCGCTCCTCATGCCTTCCCCGACCTGCTGTTTCTGAATGGGGTATGGAGCGAGCTTGGCCACTTCGAGGGGGGCTATGCGCGCGTCAGGCAATCCCTTCACCGATTCCTCGCCGTGCTCGACGAACACGGAGCCTGGGTCTTCACTGACGAGACCGGGCGGCTTTCGCCCGAAGAGCCCATGCCGAGCGTCGGGGGCCGCAAACCGGTTACGAATCAGATCATCCAACAGCGATTCATCCGCTGGGGATTTGATGTGGCGCCCGAGAAGCCCAACGTCCGTACCGACGGAATATGTCGGCGTGCGAGGGAGAGAGAACTCGAGGGGCAGACGCTATACTGCGAGTGGCACTACAAACTCGAGAGTCATACCAATCGCGTCCACATCCATCCTCCTGTCAATGCATCGGGAGGGAAGGTGATTGTGGCTATTTTCCGCGACCACCTGCCGCTTCCAGGTGACGGGTAGCTCTCCACTCGTAATGGCTACAAAGGTGTTCGATGTGGCCTGGCGCGCTTTCACACACCTCCGCGCGGCTAAATGGCTAGAAGAAGCTCTCCGGCACGTAGACGATGTCACCCGGCCGCAGGGCGAAGTTCTTCTCCGCGCCGTCACGGATGTCCTTCACCGGCACGCGGATCTTCAACTGCTGGCCCGCGTCCTGCCTGGCCACCTGGGTGCCGTTGGGCGAGGCCAGCTTCGTGAAGCCACCAGCCAGCGTCACCGCCTCGATGATGGTCATGCCCTCCTCGTAGGAGAACGTGCCCGGCTTCTGCACCTCGCCGAAGACGAAGACCTTCTTCGAGTTGTACTCGCGGATGGCGACGGACACCTCGGGGTGGCGCAGGTAGCGGGTGAGGCACTCGCGCAGCGCGTCCGCGGCGGTGCCCGAGGTCCTGCCCGCAAGATGCACCTTCCCGCACAGCGGGTAGTCGATGGTGCCCTCGGGAGACACGGCCCACACGCCCGAGTGGTCCGGCTCCTGGAAGACGCGCACGTCCACCAGGTCTCCCGGGCCGAGTGTCCGCCGGGTCTCGGCGATCTCGGAGGCAGGGGAAGCGGGGAGCGCCGAGGCGTCGATCGCCTGGGTGGGCGGGGTGGTGCGGCAGGCGGTCACCGCACCGAGCAGCAGCACGAAGAGAAGGAAGGAGCGCATCACGGAAGGCCGTCTCAGTACGTCACGGTCATCCGAACATACCCTTCGTGGCGCGAGTAGTTGATGCCCGTGCCCGGGGTCGTCGACGTCCGTGTATTGAGCAGGTAGCCAGCCCCACCGACGAGCCACTTCTCGAACTGGTACTGGGGGCCCACGTCCAGCTTGAAGAGGGTGTCGCGCCGGCCGCCCTCGAAGCTCAGGAAGTCCATGGCGCTGGTGGCCCGCAGGGTGAGCCGGCCGCCGAGCAGGGCCTGTCCCTCCAGGTACCCGCGGTCATCCCGGAACTGGCCGAAGGCCGCCACGGGCTCCAGGGTCCGCGCGTAGCCGGCCTTCACGGTCGTGGTCGGGCTCACCAGGTAGCTGCCCTCCACCTGGGCAATCAAGGTACCCCCCGCGGCGCCGCGGAAGTCCTGGCCCCAACCCAGCGTGGCCGTGACGGCGATCTTCGGCGTCACCAGGCCCGCCAGGCCCGCCTTCCCCCTCAGAATCAGCGCACTCGGGGTGCCGCCGCGGCTGTAGTCGCGCAGGTTCAGGTCCACGTCCGCCACCAGGGCCGTCTTCGGCAGGAAGCGCCAGCGGCCCTCGAAGCCCGCGCGCAGGTCGTCGTAGTCGAAGCGGTTCACCTGGGCCGGGTCGCACTCGGGGCCGCCGCAGCCCACCGGGGCCAGGGCGCCCATGGGCTGGAAGCGCTCCAGCGCCCACCCCACCTGGGGAATCACCTCGAGGGCTCCACCTCCGGGCCGCAGCGGCACGCGCAGCTTCAGCTCGTTGTAGAGCGACAGCACGCCCGCGCCGATCGCCGCGCTGCGCGTCCGGTCCGAGCGCTGGAGGGTATCCACCAGCTCCACCCCGACCTGTCCCTCCTTGTTGAAGGCGACATTCAGGTCCGCCAGCGCCTGCAGGTGCGAGGTGTTGGTGGAGCCGGGGGTGAAGAGGCCGGTGTAGTGGACGTAGTCGGCGTAGCCCTTCAGCTCCAGGTCCACCCGCTTGCCGGGCAGCTCCAGCCGCAGCCCGGGCCGGATGTGCAGCAGGGCCTCGCCGGACAGCTGGTCCGACACCACGGTGGGGTCCGTGTTACCCGGGGGCGGGAAGTAGCCGGCGGCGCTGTCGTAGCGCGTCTCGAAGTCGAAGGTGGCGTGGAGCCTGCCATCGCCCACCTTGATGCCGTTGCCGCCCGGGGCCTGGCCGAGCGCGGGCCATGACGCCACCATGGCCAGCAGGCACCAGGCCCTCCACTTGTTGGCAGGCTGCGTCATGAAACGGTCAAGACCCCGGGCTCCCGGTCATAGCACGCGCTTCGTCTGTGCTCGAAACGACTTGGCTTTTCCCTCAACGGCCACGGCTGTCCGGAGGGCGGGGGGGCAACCCGGATGTGTTCACTGCACGGCGCTGGCGGGCGGCGGGCGGACGACGACCCCGTCCACGGGGGCCGGCTGGGTGGGATCTCCCCCGGGCAGATTGGTGGGCTCCTCCACCTCCACCGACATGTTCTCGTCCGCCTGGAACGCCAGCTGCCCGATGCACTTCTCCGCCTCGGTGCGCAGCTGGGCCACCTTCTGCTGGGCGATCATCACCTTGGTGTACTCGTGCGCACTGGAGGTGGAGTCCCGGGTGGACACGGCCTCCTGGAGCGCCACGTCCGACTGCTCGGAGATGCGCAGCAGGCCCTTGATCTGCGTGAGCTTCTCGTTGACGCAGTTGAGCTTCACCACGTCCTTGGCGCGCCGGGCCTCCTCCAGCTTGGCGAGCACGTCCCGGAGCACCTCGCGCATGCCGCCGAGCGCCTTGGTGCTGCGCTCGAGCTTCTGCGCGTCCGGCACGTCGCTGGCCTTCTCCGCCGTCAGGGCCACGGGGGCCGGGGGCGGACGGGGGGCCGCTTGGGCCAGGGCGAGCCCACTCGCGAGCACCATCCCCAGCACTCCGATGTAGCGCATGTCCTCGACTCCAGGCCCGCGGTGCATGCCCCCGACGCTAGAGAGGCGGACGGGGGGTGTCAACGCGCGGGGCCACTCATGCCTGCCTGGCCGTGAGCCGGGCGTTGGCCTCGCGCACCCGGGCCGACAGGATGCGCGCGATGTTGATGACGACGAAGGTGAAGCCGTCGCGGTGCGTCTGGCGGAAGGTGGACAGGTGCTGGGTGGTGAGCCGCAGCAGCACCGCCTCCGTGCGCGCCCGCACCGTGGCCGAGCGGTACTCCTTGTCGATGAGGCTCATCTCCCCGAAGAAGTCCGGGGCGGTGAGCACCGTGAGGGGCCGGGGGGCTCCGCCGCTGTCGCGCCGCACCACCTCCACCTCCCCGCGGACGATGACATAGAGGCTGTCGCCTGGCTCGCCCTCCTCGAAGACGGGCTCCCCGGCCTCATAGCGATGTTGCTCGGCCAGCTCTGCCAGGTAGGCCAGCTCCGTGCTGGAGAGCATCTCGAACAGCGGCGAGGATGAAATGACGGCCAGCTTCTCCATGACCCCAACCCCCCGGGATGCAGGTTGCTGGCTCCAGTCTACCCCGCCGGGGTGAAGACGAACGGGTAGGCCACCGGGACTTCGTCATCTGGTTTGAAGGGGAACACCCAGCCGCGCACCACCGTGCGGATGCAGCTGGCCACGGCGTCGCTGCCCAGGGTGTTTTCCTCGATTTCGATGTCCCCGGTGCGGCCGGAGGGGAGGATGTTGAAGCGCACCATGACCTTGCCCTTGAGGCTGGGGTTGCGCTTGAGCTCCTTCTCGTAGCAGCCCTGGATGGCCTTGAGGCGGGTCTTGATGTAGCGGGCGAGCGCCTCGCGGTCCACATCGGAGCTGTCCACCTCGGGGGTGGCGGCGGAGACGCGGCCGGAGATCTCCACCTCCTTCTTGGAGCCGAGGTCCACCTTGCCGCCGCCGCTGGTGCCGAGGTCGCCGATGCCGGCCACCTTGCCCTCGCCACCGCCGCGAGGGCCATTGGCGCCCACGGAGGCCTCGGTGGCGATGCCCACGCCGCCCGCGCCGGCCAGCGCCTGGGCGATGTCCCCGCCGCCGGTGCTGCCGCCGAGCACGTCCGAGAACGCGCCGCCGCCCCCGCCCGAGGAGCCGAGGATCTTCAACAGGCCCTTGCCGGCGACCTTCTTGGCCACCTCGGCGCGCCGGGCGGCGGCCTCCTCGGGGGTGGAGGGCCGGGAGGCGGTGTCCGAGGCGGGCTTGTCGTCCGAGTCGTTCGCCTGGGGCTTGTCCTTCTCGGTGTCGGCGGCGGCCTGGGCCGTGTCGGTGGCCTGCTTCTTGGGCTCCTCCACCTTGGGGGGCATGAGCACCCGGGCGAAGCGGTCATCCAGCTGGTCCAGCTCCAGCTCGGGCTCGGGGGGAGGGTCGGAGGAGATGATGAGGGCCGCGCCGGAGAAGTGGAGCAGCAGCGAGGCGGCGAGGATGCCGAAGAACAACCGGTCCATGCTCCGCCACGAGCCGCCCTGGAGATCCGGCGGGAGCCGGGGGGCCTCGGAGGCGGGCAGGGGCTGGATGAACTGGAAGAAGAGGCGGAGATCCTCGTCGAGCTCCACCACGCCGCGGGCGCTCTCCTGCAGGGGCAGGACGTACTGCATGCCCCGCTCCATGGCCATGCCCTGGGTGCGCAGCGTCTGGAAGTCCACGTCCGAGGAGCCGAGGTTCACCCGGCCCCGCATGTCGTCCGTGAAGACGAGGTTGTACTGGCTGGCGCGGTACTCGAAGACGGGGAAGCTGGCCGGGAGCTCCGGCAGCGGCAGCACGAGGGAGTTCTTCGGATCCTGGCCGACGGTGAAGTCACCGGGCTTGTGGAGGTGGCGCTCCTCGAGGATGCGGGTGCCCTGGAGGAGGCCCACGCGGAGGATGCGGTTGTTCGGCGAGGGGGAAGCCATGGTCTGCTCGGAACCCTTCCTACCCTAGAAGGGTTCCTTCTCCACGCTCTTGACGACCTTGGGCGTGAAGCTCTCGGCCTTGTTGAGCTCGTCGAAATTCAGGTTGGAGCGCTGGAGGATGTAGAAGGCCTGGGGCTTCTGGATGTTGCCCTCGACGGTGATGGCGTCCAGGCGGATGACCTTGCGCTTCTTGCCGTCCTTCTCCTTCTGGGAGGTCGTCTGCTGGGGGGGGGCGCTGGACGCGGCGGTGTCCTGGGCGGACGCGGGCGCGGCGGCGAGCAGCAGCACGAGGGCGAGGGCAGGGCGCATGGGCGGGCTCACTTCTTCTCCTCGGCGACTCTATCCGAGGTGGGAGACTCGCCGGAAGCAGGGGGCTCGGCCTGTTGGGCCTTGCGCAACTGCTCGCGTTTCTCGCGCTCGCGGCGGCGCTCCTCCTTCTCGATGCCCTTCCGGGCGTCCTTGACGTAGTCGTCCACGCGCTCGTCGCGGCCGCCCCGGGCGCGGTACTGCTCGAAGAAGGACAGGCAGGCCCGCAGCCGTTCGAGCGTGTCCAGCTCCTTGGGCTCGGCGTCGAGGTGGAGGATGGCGAGGTTGAAGTAGGTGTCGGGCAGGGCGGGGGCGAGGCGGAGCACCTGCTGGTACTCGGCGAGGGCGCGGGCGAAGTCCCCCTGGCCGCGGTACGCGTTGCCGAGGTTGAGGCGGGCGGAGACGAAGTCGGGAGCGGCCTGGACGGCGGCCTCCAGCTCGCGGGCGGCGGCGGGGAAGTCCTGGGCCTCGTTGAGGAGGGCGCCGAAATTGTTGCGGGCCTCGGCGAAGTCCGGCTTGAGCTCGGAGGCCTTCTTGAAGGACTCGAGGGCGGTGGGCTTCGTCCCGAGCGCGAGCAGCACCAGCCCGAGGGCGTTGTGGGTGGCGGCCTCGTCGGGGGAGATGGTGCGGGCGTTCTCCAGCACCATGCGGGCCAGCTCGTACTTGCGCTCGCGGTAGTACACCTGGGCGAGCAGCTGCATGGCGCGCACGTTGCGTTCCTCGGCCTTGAGGACGCGCTTGGCCTCGGTGGCGGCCGCGTCGAGCTTCTTCTGGCACAGCAGCGCCTGCACGAGTGCGAGGCGGGGAGCGAGGGCGTCCGGCTTCGCCTGGAGCAGCTCGCGCAGCGAGGACTCGGCCTGGGAGGCCTTGCCGGTGCGGCACTGGAGGCGGGTGAGGTTGTCCCAGGCGGCCTGCGAGTCCGGCGCGAGCTCCAGGGCCTGACGGTAGGAGCGCTCGGCTTCGTCGTGCTTGCCCAGCCGCTCCTGGGTGATGCCGAGGTTCGTCCACGCCGCGTCATCCTTGGGGCGGCGCTCGGTCGTGGCCTCCTGGGGAGCGGCCTTCTTCGCGGCGGTGTCCGGAGTGCCCGCGTCCGGCATGGCGGAGACAGCCGCGGCGGAGGAGGCCTGGGGCGCCGGCTTGGGCGTGGTGGCGCAAGCGGAGGCGAGCAGCAGCAGGGCCGGGACGAGCAGACGGCGAGGGCTCACCTGCCACCTCCGACGAGGCCCTCGGGGTAGAGCTGCTCCGAGGCGATGGCGTCCTTGGGCTCCTTGAGCACCGGGTACTCCTTGGGCCGGAAGCGGTGGAGCGACTCGAGGGTCTTCTTGGTCCACTCGTTGGAGATGCGGTTCTTGCGCGCCTCCTGGAGGGTGGCGGCGTAGCTCTCGACGGCGGCGTCCTCGAGGGTGGCGGTCTGCTGGGCGAGCAGGTCCTGGTAGGCCACCACGGCCTCCTCGCCGAGCCGCTTCACGTCGGGGGGGACGGGCGTCTCGATGATGGTGTTGGCGAAGCGCTCCAGGGCATAGCCGCGGCGGTAGAGGGCGGCGAGCGTCCACTCCAGGCGCTTGTAGGGGAATACACGGGCGTAGGCGTCGTTGACGGACTTCACGCCGTTGCGCTTGGAGGTGAAGCTGCGCTCGAGCGCCTTGCCCTTGCCGCCAATCTTGAGCTTGTCGAAGCCCCGGAACTCGGCCTCGGCGAGCTGGAAGCGGCTGAAGGCGGCGGCATCGGCGGCGCGGGGCTGGACCTCGGGCTGGAGCTTGCGGCGGTCGAACTCGTCGGCGGCGGCCGTGTAGGCGCGCAGGGCCTCCTTCTCGTTCTTCAGCTTGGCCCACGCATCACCGATGCGGCGCTTCGCCTCCACCACGAGCTCCACCTGGGCGGGCTGGGAGGAGAATTTGCGCACGAAGGACTCCAGGGCGCGGATTTCGCCCTTCCAGTCCTCGCGCTTCTCGAGGATGAGGGCGGCGCGGAACTGGTTGCGAGGCGCGTCCTCGGCGGTGGGGAAGAGCTCGGCGTAGCGCTGGAAGGCGGCGGCGGCCTCGGCGTAGCGCTGCTGGCCCTCGAGCAGGGTGGCGGCGTTGAAGAGGGCGGCCTCGCGGTCCTTGGAAGCGGGGTACTCCTTCACCAGCTTCTGGTAGCTCTCCACGGCCTTGTCGAAGTCGTAGGAGTTCTGCGCGTTGACGGCCACGCGGAAGAGGGCGCCATCGGCGAGGGGCGAGGAGGGGTACTCGCGGAAGATGCGCTCGTAGAGCTTGAGGGCCGAGTCGAAGCGCTGCGTCTTCTCGTAGGCCACGGCGGCGTTGTTGAGGGCCTTGTCGGCGAACTCGTGGCGGGGGGCCTCGTTGACGAGCTCGATGTACTTGGCGGCGGCCTCGTCGTACTTGCCTTCAGCGAGGAGCTGGTCGGCGAGCTTGAAGCGGCCGGCGAGCTTGAAGCGGACCAGGTCCTTGTGGAGGTCGCTCCTGGGGTCGATGACGTCCTTGTTGGCGGCGAGCTGACCGCTGACCTCCTCGACGCTCTTCCAGTCCTGGCCGATGAGGAAGGTCTCCACGATGAGGTTGGTGGAGAAGCGGGCCACCTCGTGCTGGGGGTACGCCTTGACGATGGCCTCGAAGCGGCGGCGCGCCTCGGGGAAGTCGTCGTGGGCGTAGTACAGCTCGGCGGCCTTGTAGGCGATGCTCGGGGAGCGCTCGCTCTGGGGGAGCTTCGCCACGTGGATGTCCGAGACGGCCACGAGCTTCGCCTCCAGCGCGGTGAGGGGCGAGGGCTGGATGGGCATTCCCTCGGGGCGCTCGCTGGAGCGCAGCGGGGTGGGAGCGGGCTGCTTGCCGGCCTTGATGTCCACCTCGAGCTGCTTCTGCCAGGAGAGCACGGCGCTGAAGGCGGACTCGGCGAAGTACTTGCTGCCCAGGGTGGAGTCGCGCACCGCCTCGTAGTGCCTGGCGGCCTCGCCGAACTGGAGCGAGTTGTAGAGACACTCGGCGGCGTAGAACTCGAGCTCGTAGGCGTTCTTGCTGCGCGGGAAGCGCTCGAGGTACTTGGAGTAGCCGGAGGCGGCGAGCTCGAAGCTGGCCTTGGCCTGGTCGAACTTGCCCTCCTGCTTGAACACCAGGGCCTGCTGGTGGTGGTAGATGGCGCTGGAGTAGAGGCTCTTCTCGGTGAGGTCGTCGGCGGTGGCCAGTACGTCGGGGTCGCGCTGGTGCGCCTGGTACCACTGAGCGCCGGGCGAGTAGAGCTCGGAGAGCTTCTGGGCCTCGGCGGAGGACTCGGTCAGCTTGCGGTCCCGCTCGTACGCCTGGACGAGCTTCTGCTGGAGCAGCGGGGCGTCCGGTGAGAGCGGATCCTTCTGGAGCACGAGCGTATAGGCGGCGATGGCCGCCTCGTGGTGGGTCTGGTCGAAGAAGACATCGCCGAGGCGGCGGTACACCTCGGGCTCGTAGGGGCGGGGGCCGATCTTCGCGAAGTAGGCCTGGGCCTTGGCGAGGCCGCCCCAGGTGTCATCGGCGAAGGAGATGGCGGTGTACTGGAGGGCCTCGTTGCGCAGGTCGCCGCCGCCGGACTCGTCGCCCTGGGTGGCGCGCTGGGCCTCGTAGAGGTCCACGAGGGTGATGAACCGGTCGACGGCCTCGTCGAAGCGGTCCATGCGGTAGTACGTCCACCCGAGCTTGTAGAGGGCCTTGTCGTAGAGCGGATGCGACGTGTCGCGGATGGCGGCCTCGTAGGCCTGGGCGGCCTTGGTGAGGGCGTCGGGATCGCTGTACGCGTCGAAGTAGTACTCGCCGATACGCACCCAGGCCTCGGTGGCGAAGCGGCTGGTGGGGTAGCGGGTGATGAGCCGCTGGTAGGAGGCGAGGCCCTCCTCGAAGGCGTTCTGCTTCTCCAGGCAGTAGCCGAGCAGGTACAGCGCGCCGTCGTTGAGCCGGTAGTCCGGGAAGCGCGACAGCAGCTGCCGGTAGAGCGAGATGGACGGCTCGAAATCCGGCTGTGGCTCGGGCGGGGGCTCGGCGCCCTCGGGGAGGGAGCGCAGTGTCTCCTCCTGCTCGCGCATGGCCACGAGGTGCGTGTCGCTGGAGCGCTCGTAGTACAGCTCCGCCAGACGGAACATGACGTCCGGGGTGTAGCGGGGCTCCTCGGGGTAGCGCCGGAGGAACTCCTCGAAGCGGGCGATGGCCTCCAGCCGCTCCTGGCGCTCCTGGCTCTCCATGCTGGAGATGGCCTTCTCGTACGCGTCCGCCAGCTGGCCGCGCTTCTCCTGGTACTTCTTCTGGATGAGGCGCTGGATCTCCTGCTTGTACTCGCGGGACTCCTCCTCGTAGCGCTGGACGGCCTCGCTCAGCTCCTCGAGGAGCTTCTCCTGCTCGGGCGTGCGGCCGAGTCCCGAGAAGCGCGAGGCGGCTGGCGCCGGACGTGCCTCGTCCTGCGCGGCGGCGTGCGCGGAGGCCAGCGTCAGGAGGGCGAGCAGCAGGGGGCGGCGCATCGAATCCGCCGCATCCTAGCCAACGCGGTGGATGGCTCCCAAGGACTGTCGGGTGGGGGCAGGCAGGCGAGCAGCCATGCAAGAGGCTTCAGCCGACCCCCTCCGCTCATCCCGCGTCGGGAGGGAGCGGCGGGGACGGAGCTCCCGGTGAACCACCATCCGGAGTCTGAACGCCGCCGTCCGGAACAAGGGAGCCGGCGTCGGGCGAGGCTGCGGCGGGAGGTGGCGCGGATGGTGATTCCGGGGGCGGACTGCGGGTGCCTCCGTCGAACCATGACGAAGGGAGGTTTGGGTCTGGCTTGCCCCAGACGCCGCCAACTTGTGAATCGGGAAAAGGAGTGCCCTGCGACTCCTGCTCCGCGGTCCCGGAAGCCGGGCTCAAATCCTCGGGCTCACCGTCGAACAAGCGACGGAGGATGCGGCCATCGGTGCTGATGGCGTACTTCGCTCCGCCGTCCATTGGGATGGCGCTTTGTTCGCAGGCCGCTGGGTTCGTGGAGATATCCACGAAGATGATGTCGCCCTGGCGGATGACTCGGTAGAGATGCGCCTCTTGCCTATCCCAGCACGTCCGGCCCTTGTATCCCGGAGGGATGAAATCATTGGCGGCGATACCGATAGCCCTGAGTGTCACACCGTCCAATTCATACGGTTGACCCTGTTGTCCAACGAGGGTCGGGAAGCTTTTGTAGAAGTCCGGAAACCGGATGGACAGGTCTTCCGGAGGCGGCTTCGGAAAGAGCACGCAGCTCGAGGTCAGCAGGGTGGTCAAAATGAGTGGATATTTCATGGCTCCCCCTTGCTGAAGCATGCGGCGTTTGTTTCCGTGATGGAGAAGCGCTTCCCATCAGCATGCCAATCAACGCGCCCCGTTTGTTTGCAACGCCATTGGTTTTCTGTCTTGGTCCACCTCAAGATTTGATGGGTGGAGGGGATGTATTGATGAAAGCCGTCACACGAAGGCTCAGTGGCTCGATTCGAGAAGAAGGCCACGATGGAGAGTTGCGAAACTCCATCCTTCGTGTGGATTTCAAGGCCGTGCTGCGCTCCTTCTGCGACGATGAGACGGATGTCGTCCCTGGAGATCGTGCTGCCGTAGGGATGATTGTGCAGTGCGAAGATGTATTTGAGGCTGTCTTGCGGATAGCGCGAGTCATCCACGGACGATGGAAGCAGGCAACTCCTTCTTCCATTCAGGTCATCCAGCTTGTGCTGATCCGTCAGCATGCTCATTTCATACTTGCGCTCAGGCGTGTAGTAGAGCCATGCGCAGTACTCATTTGAAATCCGCCAGCGAAGTTGGAAGTCCTGGTCTCCAACTCGTCCAGCGTTCGCATTCGGTTTTGAAAGAATGAGCGAGCAGGCTGAGAGCAGAGCATCCGAATAGGAGTCGAAGGGTCCAAAGCCCGGCATCGGTCCGGGGAGACTCTCCAGGAGCGGCTCTCCTGGCTTGGGTCGTACGACCCCTTCAATGGCTTGAGAAGACGAACATCCCGAGACCATCAGAGTCGAAGCCAGCAGGGCTCCTGGCAACCATCTGCGTGCATTCTCGTAAGCCATGGCTCCCTTCCAGTGGCCAGGATTCGCTCCCGGTGCCTGTTCGCTCTTGTTCTCGCTCGTCCTCCCCATCCAGCCCCAAAAAAAGCGTACCAGGAATCTCCAGTCAAAGCATGGAAACCCCTATACCCGGGGAGAGCGTACCAGTGCCTGCGCGCATGGCGCAATCTCCGGCCTGGGATTCTACCGGACACTACTTCAAAAGTCATGTGATGTGACGCGAGTGTAGAGTCGCGTGGCTCCTGGGGGAGGCTCGCCAACCGTCTGCAATCCTTGGGGATGCGCTGAGGACGCTCTCTACTTCTCGTCCTTGAGGACTTCCTCGAACTCCTTCTCGAGGTCGTGCAGATCCTTGTCCTTCTGCGCGGAGAGCTTCTGGATCTCCGACGTCTTGTCCTGCTTGCGGGTGAAGGCCACGTCCACCAGGCCCACGTCCGCCTTGAGGACGAGGTCATAGAACTGCTTGCGCACCTTCTGGATGCTCTCGAAGGCGATGCGGCCCACCAGGTTGCGCGCGTCGCCGGACACGCTGACGACTTCCTGGTGGTAGTCCTGGAGCAACCGCTGCTCGGCCAGCACCTTGCCCTTGATGACCGCGCCGCGCTGCTCCACCTGGGCGCGCAGCACCTGCCGGGCCGTGTCCACCCGGGCGCGCAGGGCCTCCGAGCGCTGGCGCGTCTCGTGCGTCCGGGCCACCAGCGCCGCGTCCTCTCCGGACAGCCGCTGCTCGGCGGCGGTCAGCAGGGCGTGCTCGCGCTGGAGAAGCTCGCGGTACTGCACGCGCAGGACGTCCTCACCCGACACGAAGGCACTCGCGGACGCACGCTCATCCGCCAGGCGCGAGCGGAGCAGCTTGAGCTCGGCCTTGCGCGTCTCCACCGCCTGCTCCTCGTTGCGCAGCTGGTCGAGGAACTCCTGCTCCTCCTCGGGCGTGCTGGTGCGCTCGGCGCGCGTGTCCTCCAACAACTTGCGCACCGCGATGGAGATGGCCTCCATGCTTTGGATTTCGAAGCCCAGCTGGAAGGCGTCGCGGTCCAGCTCGTCCACCTTGGACTGCATCCGCTCCCGCCGTGTCTCCAGTTCCTGGGGCGTGGTGGGCAGGGTCGCCAGCCGAGCGCCCAGGGCCTCGCGCTCACGGCGCACCGTCTCCAGCGCGGTGAGCTCCTCGGGGCGCAGCCGTCCCCGCAGCACGTCCCCCTCCACCTGCACCAGGTGCTGCTCCGTGCGCACCAGCGCGCTGTCCACCGCGTCCGCCCGCTGGTAGCCCTCCTGCAGCTCGGGGAACACCTGGAGGCCGCGCTCGTCCAGGGCCCGGAGGATGCGGGTGGCGATGGCCTTCGAGTCGTCCACGCTCTCGCTGCTGCTGTCGATGTCCTTCTGCATCGCCACCGCCTTCGCCACCTCTTCCTGGGTGGTGGCGAACTGGAGCGCCATCGGCGGCAGCAGCGTGGTGACGTCCAGGGTGCGCTCGTTGCGCGCCAGCAGCCTGTCGAAATACGCGACGGGGTCCTGGTTCGCCTTCAGCAGCGCGTCCACCTGGTCCCGCACCGGCTTGTAGGTTCCGATGACCTCCTCGTACGTGGCGGTGGCCTCGTCGTACTTGTGCAGCTTGAGCAGCAGGTGCCCCTGGAGGATGCGGGCATCGGGGGCGACGGGGGACTCGGGCCCCACGAGCAGGAGGATGTCCGTGGCGTTCTTCGCCTTCTCGTAGTCCCCCTTCTTCACGTGCACCCATGCCATCTCGTAGAGCGAATCCACGAAGGCCTCGCTCTCGCGCGGAACCTCCGCGTACCGGTCGAGCGCCTCATCCAGGCGTCCCAGCTCGTAGAGCAGCCGTCCCAGTGACAGGCTCGCCAGCTCCTGGAGCCGCCGCAGCTCCGGCTCCTGCACCGCCTCGGTGGCCAGGGGGCGGAACTGCTCCACGGCGCCCGCGTAGTTCCCCTCCTGCACGGACAGCACGCCGAGGAAGTACGCGCTCTGCTTCTGGAAGCGTCCGCCCGCGGTGCTGGCCAGGGGCTGGAAGGCCGCGCGGGCGCGCTGGCGCCGTTCCGTTTCGGGCAGGTCCGTCCGCTTGAAGAGCCACTTGGCGTAGACGTACTCGAGCTCCGGGGGCAGCTGGCCACTCGACAGGCGCCGCGCCCGCTCGATGTACTCGTCGATGCCGGTGAACTGGTTGAGCCGGCCGGCGATCTCCACGTAGCGCACGAGCGCATCCCGGTAGTGCTTCGTGCTGCTCTGGGTGAGCAGCTCGCGCAGGTAGATGCGCGCGCCGACGTAGTTCTGCTGCCGGTAGAGCGAGTCCCCCAGGTAGAAGAGCGCGTCCGGGTAGCGCCCCTGGGCGCGGAACTTCGGGTCGCCCACCAGGTCGTAGAAGAGCACCGACGCGGCGGCCCAGTCCTCCAGCTGGTACTGAATCTCCCCGTCCGAGAAGCGCCGCAGCAGCAGCTCGTCCTCACCGGGCTCGGGGCGCTGGGTGAACTGCGTCTCGACGAAGCGGAGGTTCTCCTCGGCGGTCTTCAGCTGTCCGGACACCTGCTCCAGCCGCGAGGTCAGCTCCTGGGCGGAAGGCGGGGGCGGGGCAGGGGCCTCCGCGGCGCGCGTGGAGCCGGGAGCCACGAGCGTGGCCGCCGTGAGCAGCAGGGCGTGGAGGCGCGACGTGCTCAAGGCCGGCCCTCTACTTCGTTTCGGAGGCCGCGGCGGGAGGCGGCGGAGCGGCGTCCGGGGCCGGCTTCGGCTTTCCGGAGTCGCGCGACGACTCGATGTCGTAGCGCACCGCCGGCCGGTCCTGCAGGTCCGTGGTCACTCCTCCCTTCTCGAAGCCCACCACGCGCACCGTCGTCACCTTCCCCGGCTCGGCGTTGAAGGTGTAGCTGGATTGCACCTTGAAGCGGTAGCCCTCGAGGTAGCTGAACACGCCGAAGCCATGGCCGCGGTAGACGAGCCGCACGGCCACCTGGTGCTGGCCCGGCACGATGCGGCCGGTGAAGATCTCCAACTCCTTGCTCTTGGACAGCTCCTCGGTCTCGTCCGTGCGGGTGTAGACGGGCGCGCCGTCCAGCGCGTACGCCACCGATTCCAGCACGAACGAGTCACCCATCTCGTTGCGGTGCACGAGCACCGCGCGCGCTCCCGTGGAGAGGTCTCCTCCGAGCACCGTCTCCTGCAACAGCTGCAGGCGCGCCTTGGAGCGGTAGATCTTCTCCTTCAGGTCGACGACCTGCTCCTCCAGCGTCTTCACCCGGGTGTTGAAGGCCTCGTCCGCCGTGCGCGCCTGCGAGGCGGCGGGAGCCTGGGTGGGGGCCGGCGTGGAAACGACAGAAGGGCCCTGCTGCCCGAAGGCAGGGGCCCACATGGCCGTGCACGCCACGGCCAGCACTCGGAGGGTGGTGGAGGTGGAGCGCACGAAGGAGCGACCTCGTCTGTGGGCGGACCTGGAAGCGGCCCGCCCCACGGCCTAGCCGCCCTTCTTCAGCTCCGTCAGCACCAGCTTGGCCACCGCCTTGAGCGTGTCGAACACGCCGACGCCGGTGGGCGCCACCGCCTGGTACTCGGGGATGTTGCGCTGGTTGAGCGACTTGTGCATCTCCTCGACCGTCACGGCGTTGGGCAGGTCCCGCTTGTTGTACTGCATCACGGACGGGATCTTGTTCAGGTCGTAGCCCTGCTCGGCCAGGTTGATGCGGAGGTTCTCCAACGACTCCATGTTGGCCTCCATGCGCTCGACCTGGCTGTCGGCCACGAACACCACACCGTCCACGCCCTTGAGGATGAGCTTGCGGCTGGCGTCGTAGAAGACCTGGCCCGGCACCGTGTACAGGTGGAAGCGCGTCTTGAAGCCGCGGATCTCACCCAGCGACAGCGGGAGGAAGTCGAAGAAGAGCGTGCGATCCGTCTCGGTGGAGAGCGAGATGAGCTTGCCCTTCGTCTCCGCGGCGGTCTTGTTGTAGATGTACTGCAGGTTCGTCGTCTTCCCGCACAACCCGGGACCGTAGTAGACGATCTTGCAGTTGATTTCGCGAGACGAGTAGTTGATGAAGGACATGGCTTCCCGGGTTACTCGCTGAAGAGGTTGTCGATATCGTCGTCGGAAATCTCGGCGAACGGAGAGCCGGCCCCGGGACCATCCGTCTTCTTCACGAGGCTCTCGAAGATCTTGGTCAGCTCGTCACTGGCCTTCTTGATGCGCAGGCGCACCAGGCCGAGGCTGGTCCGGTTGTCGAAGATGACGACCAGCACCACCCGGCTCCCGACGATGGTCATGTACAACGAGTCCTTGGCCCCTTCATGGAATTGATGGGGGAACTCGTTTTCGCCAATCAGCTTCGCGAGACCGCCCATCGCCGCCACGTTACCGGCCGTCAGCGAGGCCAGTGAGGTGGTGTCGATGTTCTGCGTCTGTCCCGCGGAAGAGATGAGTTGCCCGTTCTTGTCGACGAGGAACACCACCTTCGCGTTCGCGTCCTTGGTCAGCCGGTCGCAAACCGCGTTGATCTTGGTGAACTCCTCTTCGTACATCACCAGTTGCGTGCCCATGGGCGTTTACGCTCCTAAGCGTCTCGCTCGACCTTGACTCCCGCGGCCCCCGAAGGTTTCCGGAATGAATTTCGGAGGTTAGGTGCGGCGCTCCCGACCGGGGGAGCTTTAGCAAAGCCCTTCCAACCCGGCAAGAAGCCACCTCTTTCCCTGGAACCAGGTGCTCCCGGGGCTGGCGTGCAGGCACGTGCCCACAGAGGTTGCCTGCTCGGGGTTGGCGGGAGGGGAGAGGGGCTCATGCGGGGGCATCTTCCGAGGTAGGAAGGGGACTGGAAACCCGGTCGCTTCCAGTTTCGAGGGGACCTGTCGAGTCTTCACTATACTCCGGCCGTGCCGTTCCGTTCCCGTCCCTTTTTCGCCGTTCTCCTACTTGCGCTCACCCTGGGGGTGCCGATCAGCGCGTGGGCCCAGGGAGTGTCCGCGGAGCGGGCGTCGGTGCGGTTGCGCTACGGGCTGGCCTTCCGGGAGGGGGCCCAGGAGGCGGGGCCGGTGGTGTCGTACTCGGGCATGACGCCCAATGACGTGGCGCTGGGGCTCTCGGCCTTCGGCGAGGGCTGGCTGGGCGCGTGGGTCAGCGTGCAGCGCGAGGGCTTCAGCCTCTCGTTGGGCCCGGATGCCGTGACGGGGGGCGCACTGGTGAGGGCCTCGGTGGGGCCGGCGGCGCGCGTCTTCCTGGGGCCGGTGCGCGCAGAGCTGAGTGCCGGTTACGGCTTCGCGCAGCTGCCGGTCTTCTCCTCCAGCACGGGACAGGTGCAACTCGTGCCCACGGCGCGACATGCCGCGCTGGTGGGAGCCCGGGTGCTGGTGCCGCTGCCCTGGCGCCTGCGCGCGGAGGTGCGCGGAGAGCTGCCGGTGGCCATCGGCTCCGCGTCGAATGGCTTCGCGGCCGGAGGGGCGCTGCTCGTCCCGGTGCTGCGGCGGGGCGAGTGGGGTGGGGCGCTGGTGCTGGATTACCAGTACGTGCGCGACGCGCTGACGACGGCGGACGGTGGGGTGTCGCGCCAGTCCATCAGCCGCGCGGGCGTGGCCTTCGAGCTCTCCCTGGGAGGCGCGGACGGCGCGAGGCCGGAGACGGGCGAGCTCGTGCTGACGGTGGTGGACGCGGACACCGGCCAGCCGCTGCCCGAGGCCCGGGTGGTGCTGACGGCGGGCGGCGTGGAGCAGGCGCCGCGGGTGGCCGGCGCGGACGGGCGGTTGACGGACGTGCCGCTGCCGCCGGGCGAGGTGCTCGCGCGGGTGAGCGCGGGGGGGTATCTGCCCGCGGAGGAGCGCGTCACCGTGACGGCGGGCGAGCGCGCGGAGTGGGTGGTGCGGGCGCGTCCGGAGCCGCGCGTGGGCGCACTGCGGGTGTCAGTGGTGGATGCGCGCAGTGGCAAGCCGCTGCCGGGCGCGGCCGTGGCGGTAGGCACCCGCGAGCTTCTCACCGACGCGACGGGTCAGGTTCGCGTGGAGGGGCTGGGGCCTGGCCCCTTGGAGGTGAAAGTGTCGGCCGAGGGCTTCCGGACGGCGCAGGAGGCGGTGGCGATCGCGGCGGGGACGGAGACGGAGCTGCCCGTCTCGTTGGTGTTCGGGCGGCAGGGAGCGCTCGCCACCCTGTCCGGGCAGGTGCGCAGCGTGCGGAGGGGCAAGCCCCTGCAAGCCCTGCTGGTCATCCCCGAGGCGAGGATCCGCCGCCGCACGGACGCCCGGGGGACTTTCCAGGTCCAACTCAAGCAAGGTAGGTATCGTCTCGTCTTCTCGGCTCCCGGGCATCTGCCCCAGACCAAGGTCGTCACCGTCCGCGACGGCGAACAAGCCATCTTCAACGTCGATCTCTTCCCCAAATCCCGGTGAGCTCCCTCCGTCCTCGTCTCGTGTCCGCGCTGTGTCTGCTGCTGGCCGCCGCCTGCGGGGACGAAGAGCCCGCGCCCGCGCCGCCTCCTCCCGCCGCCGTGGAGCAGAAGAATCCGGTGGCGGTGCCTGAGAAGAAGGCCGTGGAGCTCGCGCGGCTGGTGAGCGTGACGGGCGAGGCGCGGCTGGAGCGCGGGGGCAAGCAGTCTCCGGCGGTGCGGGGCCCGCTGTCGCGCGGTGACGCGGTGGAGACGGGCGCGGACGGAGGCGTCACGGTGCGCTTCGCCGACGGGCGCACGGTGGAGGTGGGGCCGGACGCGCGTTTCGTGCTGGAGGAGGACTCGAGCGGCGTGGTGATGGCGGTGTCGCGCGGCTTCGTGCTGTCGCGGGTGCCGGCGGACCCGCCGAAGGGGTCCGCGGGCCCGCCCTCTGGCCCGAGAGTGCAGCTCACCCTGCTCACCCCGTTCGGCCTCACGCGCGTGGGGGCGGATGGCAGCGCGGTGAAGGTGGACGTGGGCCCGGAGGAGGGCCGCGTGGAGGTGCTGCTGGGCACCGTGGAGGTGGTGGCGAAGAACGGGCAGACGCTGAAGGCCGAGCAGGGCCAGGTGGCTTCCGTGAAGGCGGAGGGGGTGACGGCGCGCGTGCTGGAGCTGGCGCCCGTCGAGGTGACGGTGCATGCCGGGACGGGCCGCGCCGAGTGGCGCCAGAAGGGCAGTGCGCGGTGGCGCGGGGTGGACCGGAATGGCGAGGCGCTCAAGGCCGGTGACAGCGTGCGCGTGCGTCAGGGCACGGCGCTGCTGAAGCTGGAGGGCTCGGAGTCCACGCTCTCGCTGGGCACGGGGGGCGAGCTGGTGGTGGAGGACGTGTCCCGGGCGGGCTCGACGGACGAGGCGCGGTTGGACCTGCGCAAGGGCGAGCTGGGGCTGATGCTGGCTCCCGGGAGGGCCAGCCGGGTGGTGCTGCCGGGGCTCTCGCTGGAGAGCAGCGGGGAGGCCCGGCTCGACGTGCGGCGCACGGGGGATGGCTTCACCGTGGACACGCGCGCGGGTGACGTGACGCTGGTGCGCGGTGGGGCGCGCGAGCCGCTGCACGCGGGCGAGCGGGCCACCGTGGCGGGCGAGGACTCCGCGAAGGTGGAGGCCCTGGAGCGGGCGCAGCTCGCACTGCCCTCGGCCGAGGGCCAGCAGGTGTTCCAGCGGCGCCTGTCGGAAGTGGCCCTCACGTGGGAGGAGGCGGGCGAGGTGCGGGTGGAGGTGGCCTCGGATGCGGACTTCAAGAAGCCGGTGCTGGCGGGCGCGGCGCGGAATGGCTTCGTCAACGTGACGCCTCCGGCGCGGGGCTCGCTGTATTGGCGGGTGCGGCGGCCGGACGGCTCGGCGGTGGCGCGGGGCCATGCGTCCTTCGGGCCGGAGCGCTCCACGAAGGGCGAGCTGGACCGGCTGCGCAACCGGGTACCGGAAGGGCCGGAGAAGACGACCATCTTCTTCCAGGACAAGCCCCCGGCCGTCACCTTCACCTGTGAGGCGGTGCAGGGCGCGGCGTCCTACAAGGTGGCGGTGTACCGGACCGGCGAGCTTCGCAAGCCCGTGGCGGAGCGGTCCGCCTCCGCGCCCGCGGTGCCGCTCGAGGCCGGTGTGCTGAACGAGGGCAGCTTCCTCTGGTCCGTCACCCCGGTGGCCTCGAGTGGCCAGCCGATTCGCGGCGGGCGGATGAACAAGCTGGAGCTCGTCTTCGACAACTCGGTGCCCACGCTCGTCATCAACGCACCCCGGGAAGGCGTGCGCGCCGGCCCTCGCGTGCGCGTGACGGGCGTGGCTCCGGTGGACTCGAAGCTCTTCGTGAACGGGCGGCCGGTGAACCTCGACTCGAAGCACCGGTTCAATACCTGGGTGGTGCCGGAGGGACGGCCACCCCTCGTTGTATTCAAGCTGTCACGCCCCGGTGCACCGGATGTGTATACGGTGCGCACCCTGAAGTGAGGCCCGCATGACGACGCCCGACACCGGAAATGCCGCTGGAGGCAGCCCCGACGCTCAGCTCCGGGCCTATGGCCAGTACGTGCTGGTGCGCAAGCTGGCCGAGGGTGGCATGGCGGAGATCTTCCTCGCCAAGCGGGTGGGCGCGGACGGCTTCGAGCGCAACGTCGTCATCAAGCGGATGCTGGCCCATCTCTCGGGCATGCCCGAGTTCGTGGAGATGTTCCGCGACGAGGCCCGGCTGGCGGCGAAGCTGTCGCATCCGAACATCGTGCAGATCCAGGACCTGGGCTTCACGGACGGCTGCTACTACATCTGCATGGAGTACCTGCCGGGGGAGGACTTCTCCACCACGGTGCGCACGGCGAGCTTCCGGGGCGAGTACGTCCCGGTGCCGCTGGTGATGCGCGTGCTCGTGGAGGCGGCGCGGGGCCTGCACTACGCCCACGAGTTCGCCGACGAGACGGGCCGGCGGCTGAACATCGTCCACCGGGACATCTCGCCCTCGAACCTGTACGTGACGTACGAGGGCCAGGTGAAGGTGCTGGACTTCGGCATCTCCAAGTACGAGTCGCGCCAGGCCCACACGCGCACCGGCGTGGTGAAGGGCAAGTACATCTACATGGCGCCGGAGCAGGCGCGGGGGGGCCAGGTGGACCGGCGCGCGGACGTCTTCGCGCTGGGCGTGAGCCTCTACGAGGCGCTCACCCATGTGCGGCCCTTCGCCCGGGACAACGACCTGGCGGTGCTCAGCGCGCTGCTGGAGGGAGACTTCCGGCCGCCTCGCGAGCTGCGGCCCGACCTGTCGCCGGAGCTGGAGATGGTGGTGCTCCGGGCGATGGCCTACGACCCCGAGGAGCGCTACCCCACCGCCGCGGAGTTCGCGGATGACCTGGAGCACCTCCTGTCGAAGGAGCCCCAGCGGACGACGGGCTCCCAACTGGCCGCGTACCTGCGCGGCAGCTTCGGCGAGGAGCGCTACGGGGAGAAGACGCGCATCCCGACCCTCACGACGCTGAAGCAGTCCGGGCACTCCGTGCCGGAGACGGTCACCGGGTCCTCGATGCGGCTGTCGGGCTCCATGCCTGGCATCGCCTCCGAGACGCGGACGGGCGCCGCTTCCCCCCAGCCCGCCACGAACGGCGCGAGGGCCGGCTCCTCGCGCTGGCGTGGAATCGTCCTGGGGGTCGTGGCGGGCTGCCTGCTGCTGGCGGGTGGGGCGTTCGTGGTGGGACGCCACTTCGGAACGGCTCCCGCGGAGCCGGTGACTCAGCCGGCGCCGCGGCCCGTGGTCCAGGCCGCTCCGCTCTCGGAGCCTCCGCCGGCCCCCACGGAGACCGCTCCTGTGGCACCGGCAGCCGCTTCACCGGGGAGCGCTGGAACCGCTGTCGCCGAGGCCGCGCCTTCGGCTCAGGTTCCGCCCGCGCAGGCGGCGCTGGCCGCGGCGCCGGAGTCCACCGAGGCTCCGCCCGCCGAGCAGGCCGAGCCCCCCGCGACGAAGAGCACGGTGCGTACGCAGAAGCGCGTGACGCTGGAGGCCGCGGACATCCAGCGGGTGGTGTCGCGCAACCGGGCGCGCATCATGTCGTGCTTCGAGCAGTTCAAGCGCGACCTGCCCTCGGACGAGGGCAACGTGCAGGTGCGCTTCACCATCTACTCCTCGGGCAAGGCGGACGCGGCCACGCAGGGACCGCTGGCGGCGCGGCCCGTGGGCAAGTGCCTGGAGAAGCAGGTGGAGCGCCTGCGCTTCCCGGCGCACCGGGACAAGGAAGTGACGGTGGTGCTGCCCTTCGGCTACCGCGTGACGCGTTAGCCGGGATGGCTCACAGCTCGCGCCGGGCGCTGAGCGCCTTGGCCAGCGTGGCCTGGTCGGCGTACTCGAGGTCGCCGCCCATGGGCAGGCCCTGGGCGATGCGGCTCACCCGGATGCCCATCGGCTTGAGCAGCCGCGTGAGGTAGAGCGCGGTGGCCTCGCCCTCCACGTCCGGGTTGGTGGCGAGGATGATCTCCTCGACATGCCCGTCCCCCAGACGCGTGAGCAGCTCCTTGATGCGCAGCTGCTCGGGGCCCACGCCGTCCAGCGGCGAGAGCACGCCGTGCAGCACGTGGTAGCGCCCCTTGAACTCGCGGGTGCGCTCCAGGGCCATCAGGTCCGCGAACGTCTCCACGACGCACAGGGTGCGCTCGTCGCGCCGGTTGTCCCGGCAGAAGCCGCACAGCTCCGAGTCCGTGAGGGAGAAGCAGCGGGCGCACAGGTGCACCTTCTCCTTCACCTCGCGGATGGCCTGGGACAGCTCCTGGGCGTACTCGCCCGGGGCGCGGAGGATGTGGAACGCCAGCCGCTGCGCGGTCTTCTCCCCGATACCGGGAAGCTTCGCGAGCTGGGCGACCAGCCGGTTGAGCGGATCAGGAGTCATTCGCTATCAAGTAATGCCGGGGATCTTCACGCCGCCCGAGATCTTTCCGAGCTCGCGCTGCATCTTCTCACGGCTGCTCGCCAGGGCGGCGTTGACGCCGGCGGTGACCAGGTCCTCGAGCATGCCCAGGTCGTTGGGGTCCACGAGGGACTTGTCGATCTTGATGCTCCTGATCTCCTGCACGCAGTTGGCGACCACGGTGACGCGGCCGTCGCCGGCCTTGGCCTCGACGGTCTCTTCGGCCAGCTCCTTCTTGCGCTGTTCGATCTTCTCCGTGAGCTTGTTGGCCTGACGGATGAAGTAGTTCAAGTCGATGCCGGGCATGAGCTTCCTCGTAGGGCGTGCGAGCGGGCATCGGAAGACCGCTCGGTGTCGTGCGAAACGCGCACCCTAGCGTCGGGCGAGCCGATTGTCAGGGGCTCTCGTCGGGGAGGTCGTTCGTCGGGGCGGCCACCGGGCGCGCGGGCTGGTCGTACACCTGGATGTGTTCGATTTCGCCCCCGAGGAACTTCAGGGTGGCGCGGATGGCGGGGTGGGTGCGCACACGGCCCTCGGTGCTCTTCTCGTAGGCGGCGCGCTCCTGGGCGTCCTCCTGGGCGATGCTGATGAGGCCCGCGCCAGGACCCGGGGCGTCGTTCTCGGAGGCGTCCTGCACCACGAGCTTCGTGGGGCGGCCGAAGTGCTCGGAGAGGGCCTTCTCCACGATGGTGCGCCCGGCGGCTCCGGCCACGGTCGTCTTGTGGAAGCCGTCCTTGGGGACGTAGCCGATGGCCACCTCGCCCTCGCGGATCCACAGCAGGCGGCCACAGGCGAGCGACTTGGCGTGCCGGCCGGAGGCATCGCGCACGGTGTCCACCGCGGCGCGCCACCGGTCCTGGAGTGGCTTCCGGGGGTTGTCGCGGCCCGAGGCGGCCATGGGGACCGCGGCGCGCCCCGCGTGGTGGACGTCGAAGGGCCGGACGGACTCGGCCTCCGGTTCAGGCTCGGCGGGAGGTACGGGCGGCGCGTCCGGCAGGCACTCACCGGAGGCACAGCCCTCGGGGGAGGCCTCCTCGGGGAAATAGCGCTCGTCGTCGACGGGAGGAGGGGGCTGCGGCGGCTGCGGAGGCAGACGCACGTTCGTCACGCGCACCACGGGCTGCGTGGGCGCGGGGGCCTCGGGCGCGCGTGCGACGGGCACGGGGCCGCCGCGAGACATGCCGAAGGGCGACGAGGCCGGAGCCGGACCCCGGGGGGCCTCCATCGGACGCGACGGGGCCATGGCCGCCGCGGGAGGTGCGGCGGGCTCGGGCGCGCGAGGCGGTGGGGCAGGGGCCCGGGCGGGCTCCGGGGGACGCTCAGTGGGAGCGAAAGTTGGCGGGACTGGAGCGACCTCCGGGCGCCCCAGCAGCTACCTTGCGCGCGTCCTCGGTGGGACCGAGGCCGGAAGCGAGACGATCCACGCGGGCGAGCAGCTCCGGGATGGAGCCGACCGGCGAGAGCTGGATGGCCTTGAGCAGCGCCATCTCCAGCGCGAGCCGGGGATGGGCCGCGCGAGACACCTCCCACACGCACCCGTGCACCACGTCGAAGAGGCGGGAGATCTGCGCCGGGTCCGCGTCCTTGGCCAGGGCGGTGAGCGCGTTGCGCTCGGACTCGGCGAGCTCCGCGGGGGCCTCGCCCAGCGTCTTGGCGACGAAGAGGTGGCGCAGCTGCAGCGCGAGCTCCTCGGTGAGGCGCTTGAGGTCCGTGCCGCGGTTGAAGACCTCCTCCACGCGCTCGAGCACGCGCCTGGCGTCCTTGCGCACCAGCGCCTCGGCGAAGTCCTGCACCACCGTGCGATCGATGGTACCCAGCGCGTCGGCGATGTCCTCGTCCTTGGGCTCGGGGCCGCAGGCGGAGAAGATCTGATCCAGGAGGCTGAGCGCGTCGCGCATGCCGCCCTCGGACTGGCGCACCACCATGGAGAGCGCCCGCTCGGAGATGGCGACCTTCTCCTGCTCGCAGATGTACTTGAGCCGCTGGAGCATCACGGCCGCGGAGATGCGGCGGAAGTTGTGGCGCTGGCAGCGCGAGAGGATGGTGTCCGGGAGCTTGTGGGCCTCGGTGGTCGCGAAGATGAACTTCACGTGCCCGGGCGGCTCCTCGAGCGTCTTCAGGAGCGCGTTGAACGCGGCTCCCGAGAGCATGTGGACCTCGTCGATGATGTAGATCTTGTGCCGGTCGCGCTGCGGCAGGTACTTGGCGTTCTCGCGGATCTCCCGGACGTTCTCCACGCCGTTGTTGGAGGCACCGTCGATCTCCGCCACGTCCACGGACGTGCCCGCGGCGATCTCCGTGCACGCCTGGCACTTGCCACAGGGCTCGGGGGTGGGGCCCTTCTCACAGTTGAGGGCCTTGGCGAGCAGGCGGGCGGCGGTCGTCTTGCCCACGCCTCGTGGGCCGCAGAACAGGTAGGCGTGCGCCACCCGGTTCATCTTGATGGCGTTGGCGACCGTCCGGACCACGTGCTCCTGGCCGGTCATGTCGTCGAAGGTCTGCGGGCGCCATTTACGGGCGAGGACGAGGTAGCTCATGGGGGCGGCGAATCTAAACACGGAGAACACTCCAGCGCACGACTTCCATGCACCGGCCGCTCTACTTTTCCAGTCCTGCCCGGAAGTCCACGAATAGGACGCATGAGGTCGGATGCTGTTCACTCCGCGTCCAGGGGCCTTCTCGCCTCCCGGCTTGCGCTTCCCCGAGAGGGCGGGGAGAGTCGCGAGGCCCTTCTCATGACCGCTTCCGCGCCCGTCTCCGCTCCTCCGCCCTCCGCCCTCCCGGCCTCCGAGGTGCCACGCTCCGGGTCGCGTCCGCGGTGGCCGCTCGGGGTGCTACTGGCCGGGGTCGGGCTGTTGCCCGCGCTCATCGCGGTGGTGCAGCTCGGGCGCATCCACCCGGACGAGGTGTACCAGCTGCTCGAGCCGGCCTGGTTCCGTGCCCACGGCTATGGGGTGCTGGCCTGGGAATGGCGTACGGGCCTGCGCAACTGGGCGATGCCCGGACTGGCCGCGTGGCTGTTGCGGCTGGCGGACGTGCTGGGACTCACACACCCGGTGGCGTACCGGACGTTGATCGCCGTGCCGCAGGTGGCGCTGCACGGGTGGATGTTGTGGGCCACGTACCGTTACGCCGAGCGCCGTGCGGGACGCTCGGGGGGCCTCTTCGCCCTGCTCGCCGTGGGCCTCTATGGGCCGGTGCTCATCTTCGCGGGCCGCACACTGGGCGAGTCCCTCTCCACCGCCTTCCTCGTGGTGGCCTTGGAGGCACTGGACCGGACCGGGCGTCCGGTGCGCGCGGGCCTGGTGGGTGGACTGGCGCTGGGACTGGCGGTGGTGGCGCGGTATGGCTCGGCGGTGGTGGTGCTGGCGGCGCTCGTCTGGCTGGCGGCGGCCTGGCGCTGGCGGGTGCTCGCCTTCGCGTGTCTCGGGGGACTGGCCGTCGCCCTGGGCCTGGGCGCCCTCGATTGGGCGACGTGGGGCAAGCCCTTCCACTCCTTCTTCGCCTACGTGGACTTCAACGTCCTCTCCGGGCAGGCCGCGAGGCAGTTCGGCGCTTCACCGCCGGGCTTCTACCTGTGGCCCTTCCTCTCCGGGCTGCCCCTCTGGCTCTGGGCCGTGCTGCCCCGGGGGCTCTCCTCGCTGCGCCAGCGGCTCGCCATTCCCCTCCCGCTCTTCTGCGCGGTGGCCTACCTCCTCGCCATCACCACCACGGCCCACAAGGAGGAGCGCTTCCTCTACCCGGCGCTGGTGCTCCTGACGCTGGCCGCGGCTCCGGCCCTGGCCGCTCTCGTCCTGGGCCGTGAGAGTGCCCGCTCGAGGTGGGGACTGGGAGCGGTGGCCCTGGCCACCACGCTGCTGGCCGGGCACTTCTTCCCACCGGTGGACCTGCGGGGAGACCAGTTCCGCGCCATCGTGAAGGCCACGCGAGGGGAGGGCGCGAGCGGACTGCTCATCGTCAACGAGGGCCTGTGGGGAGCGGGGGGCTTCTTCTACATCGGCAAGAACATCCCCTGGTCCACCTGTGACTGGCCCCACGACGCCAACTTCCAGGCGGCCATGCGGGACAGGCGCTTCAACCGCGCCGTCACCTTCGAGGGCCGGGCCCTGGCGGAGCTCCAGTCGGCCGGCTTCCACGTGGTGGGCCAGGTGGGCCGCGAGACGGTGCTCGCGCGGGACTGAAGGGCAAAAAAAGAAGGGGCCGAATCCTCTTTCGAAGATTCAGCCCCTTCACAAGAACGGCCGGGACACACGCGGAGGTGCGCTACCGTTGCTTCCTTCCGGACCTGGCGGGGTTCACGTCCCCACGTTGTCCCGACCACAAGCTCTTGCTACTGAAAAACAAACTACGGAGAGGGTGGGATTCGAACCCACGATACCCTTTCAGATATACACGCGTTCCAGGCGTGCGCCTTCAACCGCTCGGCCACCTCTCCATGAGACACTCTGCGGAGAGCGTAGGATTCGAACCTACGATACCGTTCCCGGTATGCCTGATTTCGAGTCAGGTGCCTTCGACCACTCGGCCAGCTCTCCAATATTCACTTGTCGCGTTTCTTCTCGCGCAGTCGCTCGAAGAAATCCTTCAGCATCTGGCGGCTCTCGTCCGCCAATATTCCACTCATCACCTGGAGCCGGTGGTTGTGCCGGGGCTCCTCGGCGAGGTTGTAGAGCGAACCAACGGCTCCGGCTTTCGGGTCCATCGTTCCGAAAACCAGCCGCGTGACCCTCGACTGGACCAGCGCTCCGGCGCACATCGCACACGGCTCCAGCGTCACATACAGGGTGACACCCGTGAGCCGCCATGCTCCTAGCGCCTTGGCTGCTGCGTCCAGCGCGAAGATCTCCGCGTGGGCCAGGGGATTCCGGTCGATTTCCCTGCGATTGAAGCCGACGCCGATGACCTTGCCATCGTGTACGGCTACCGCACCGACAGGGACTTCCCCGAGTCCAGCGGCTTCCCGCGCGAGCGCGAGCGCCTGCTGCATGAAAGCTTCGTCCAGACTCATGAGGGAATGAGATGAGGAGAAAGGTGGCGCTCCCTGGAGGATTCGAACCTCCGGCCTTCGGATTCGTAGTCCGACGCTCTATCCAGCTGAGCTAAGGGAGCTTGCCGTTTCCTTCACCGCATCTACCACAACCGCGACCTCTGTACCACAACCACTTTCGCGCTACCACAACCAAGATGAGTGGCGGAGAGAGAGGGATTCGAACCCTCGATACCCTTTCGAGTATGCAGGTTTAGCAAACCTGTGCCTTCAGCCTCTCGGCCATCTCTCCACTGCCTTTACTGTCAAAGAACCGCACACAGCAACAACAAAAACGGAGGAGGTAGGATTCGAACCTACGGGAAGCTTGCGCCACCTGCGGTTTTCAAGACCGCTGCCTTCAGCCGCTCGGCCACTCCTCCACTTCTTGGAGCCGCGCGGACCACCGAACTGCGTGGGCCGCCCTTCTACATCATCCGGGGCCCATTGCAACAACGTTATCGGGCCCCGGATGCTGACAGCACGCTGAGTCTTACAGCGGCCGGAGTTCCTTGAGCCCTCCCATGTAGGGCACCAACGCCTCGGGGATGGCGATGCTTCCGTCCTCGCGCTGGTAGTTCTCGAGGATGGCGATGGTCGTCCGCCCCACGGCCAGGCCACTGCCATTGAGCGTGTGGAGGAGGTGGGGCTTGTCCCCCTTCTGGGCCCGGTAGCGGATTTTGGCCCGGCGCGCCTGGAAGTCACCGCAGTCCGAGCAGGAGGAAATCTCCCGGTACGTCCCCTGGCCGGGCAGCCAGACCTCGATGTCGTAGGTCTTCCGGGCACCGAAACCCATGTCCCCGGTGCACAGCAGCATCACCCGGTGGTGCAGCCCCAGACGCCGGAGGATGTCGCACGCGTCGTCCGTCATCTTCTCCAGCTCGTCGAGGCTGGTCTCCGGCGTGGCGAACTTCACCAGCTCCACCTTGTGGAACTGGTGCTGGCGGATGAGGCCGCGGGTGTCCTTGCCCGCCGAGCCCGCCTCGGCGCGGAAGCATGGGCTGAAGGCGCAGTACTTCAGGGGCAGCTGGTCCCCATCGAGGATTTCATCCGCGTGGTAGTTGGTGACGGGCACCTCGGAGGTTGGGATGAGGAAGCGCTCGGGCTCGCCCACCGTCTTGAATGCGTCCTCCTCGAACTTGGGCAACTGGCCGGTGCCCATCATCGTCTCGCGCAGCACCAGGTAGGGCGGCAGCATCTCGACGTACCCCTTGGAGGTGTGCACGTCGATCATGAAGCTCACCAGGGCGCGCTCCATCCGGGCGAGCGCTCCCTTGTAGAAGGCGAAGCGCGAGCCGGACACCTTGGCGGCGCGCTCGAAGTCCAGCATGCCGAGCTTCTCACCCAGCTCGAAGTGCTGCTTGGGCGTGAAGGGGAGGTTGGGCTTCTCGCCCCAGATGCGCGTCTGGACGTTGTCCTCGGCGCCGCCGCCCACGGGCACGGACTCGTGGGGGATGTTGGGGATGACCAGCAGGATGCGGCTGAGCTCCTCCTCCACTTCCTTGAGGCGGGCCTCCTTCTCCTTGATGGTCTGCGAGACGGTGCGCATCTCCCCGCGCAACGCCTCGAGCGCGGCCGGATCCTCCTTGGCCTTGCGCTTCATCTCCTCGTTGGCCGTGTTGCGGCGCGCGGAGAGTGACTCCATGGCCACGTAGAGGTCGCGCCGTTCCGACACGAGGCTCTTGAAGGGGCCGAGGTCCAGGCTGCCGCCCCGGGACTGCAGCCGGGCGACCACCGCATCGAAGTTCTGCGCGACGTACTTGAGATCCAACATGGCGGGGCGGGTTGTAGTCACCCCGCGCGGGCCGGGCAAGGCAGGAAGTACCCGGGCGCCCGGAAACGGACGCCCGGGGAGTCCGGCGGACTACTCGAGGAAGCTGATCTCGTCCTCGACTTCCTTGCGGTCCACCGCGTCCGGCTTGCGTCCCAGGTACTCCTGGAAGGCCTTGACGGCGTCCTTCTTCTTGCCCTTCTCCTTGTAGGCGAAGCCCAGGTGGTACCAGGTCTCGGGCTCGACCTTCTCGGTCTTGGTGGCCTTCACGTACCAGTCGATGGCCTTGGCGTACTGGTTCTGCTCACTCCAGGCGCGGCCCATCCTGTAGAAGACCTCGGTCAGGCCGGGGTCGGCCTTGAGGGCCAGCTCGTAGGAGCGGATGGCCTCGCGCCAGCGCGTGGCGGCGAAGTGCGTGTTGCCGATGGAGGCGAGCACGCGGGTGCGCTTGGGGTCCGCCTTGAGCGTGGCCTGGAAGGCGTCGAGGGCCTCGTCGAACTCGTTGCGCTCCAGGTGGGCCAGACCGAGGGCCTCGTGGGCATCGGCCATCTTCGGCTCGAGCGTCACGGCCTCCTGCCATTCCTTGATGGCATCGGGCACCTGCTTGGCGTCCCGGTAGAGGACACCGAAGGCGTAGTGGTAGTCGGCCCGCTTGGGCGCGCGCTCCACCGCGGCCCTCATGCTCTCGATGGCCGGGGTGTAGTCGCCGGCCGGCACCGCCGCCGGATCCACCTTGTCCTTGAGGGCCTTGGCGCGGACCGTGTTCTTCAACTGGGCCACCTTCACCTGGGCCATGTAGAAGTTGGCCTCGGGGTTGGACGGCTCGCTCTTGAGGGCCATCGTCAGGTTGACCTCGGCCTCCTTGAAGCTGTTGCTGGCCTCCGTCTCCTGGCCCTCGGGGGCGGCCTTGCCCTTGTCGAGCTGCACGGCGGCCAGGGTGATGAGCGTGCCCACCGCGCGCGGCTCCGCCTTCTTGGCCTGATCCAACTCGGTGAGGGCCTCGTCCAGCTTGCCCTGACGCCACAGCACGATGCCGCGGTGCAGGCGGCCACCCCGGAGCGTGTGGGGATCCAGCTCCAGCGCGGTGTCGGCCTCCTTCTGGGCCTTGTCCAGGTCCCCGGCGCGCAGCGCCAGGCGCGACAGCCCGAGGTGCGCATCCGCGAGGTTGGCATCCAGCGAGACGGCACGCTCGAGGGACTCCTGGGCGCGGGCGGTGTCGTCCTCGGCGAGCGCCAGCTCACCCAGGCCCAGCTGCACCCAGGCGTTGTCGGGCGCCAGGGCGGCGGCCGCCTCGAAGCGGGCCCTGGCCTGGTCGTTGTGGCGCAGGCGCAGGTGGAAGCGGCCCAGGGCCACATGGGCCTCGACGAGCTTCTCGTCCGCCTTGATGGCGCGGTTGTAGTGCTCCTCGGCGGTGGTGTTGCTGTCACGCGCCTCGTCGACGCGGCCGCTGAGGTACTCGAGGCGGGCGTTGTTCTTGAAGCGCTTGAGGGCGTCTTCCACCTGCTTCTGCGCGTCCTGCGCCTTGCCGAGCGCCACCAGGGTGGAGAGGTAGCCATCCGTGGCCTCGAGGTTCTGCGGCTCGGCCTTGGCCACCTCCTGGAAGAAGGGCAGGGCGTCCTGGTACTTGCGCTGGGTTTGCAGCACGCGCGCCAGGTAGCTCTTGAGGAGCAGGGACTTGGAGTCCTTCTCCAGGGCCGCGCGCATCTCCTTCTCGGCGTCCTCGAGCTTGCCGAGCTGGTAGAGGGCGATGCCCTTGAAGGTGCGGGCGCGCGACAGCTCCGCCGGGCTCATCTTCGCCTTCTCCTGGCCCTTCTCGTCGAGCGCGCGCTCGGCGGCCTCGAGGCCCTTCTGCGCGTCCTTGCGCAGCATCAGCTCCACCGAGGCCAGCTCCACCGCGGAGCCGAGGTGGGTCTCATCCGCCTTGAGCGCGGCCTCGTAGGCCTTGGCGGCCTCGTCCGCCTTGCCGGCGGCCTGGTACACGTTGCCGAGCGCGTGGTGGGCCCGGGTCAGGTCCGGCTGCGCCTTGAGCACCTTGTTGAGGGTGTCGATGGCCTCGGGGCTGTCCTTCTTCCTGGCCGTCTGGGCCTCGGCGAGCAGCAGGCCCAGCTCGGCATCGCCCTGGTTGCCGTCGCGGCTCCAGGCGTCCTTGGCCAGCTGCAGGGCCGTGCCGGCCTCACCCGCGACGAGCGCCTTGCCCACCAGGTACTTGGTGTACTCGACGTTCTTCTCCCCCAGCAGCTCCAGGCTCGCGGCCTCGTCCTCGGAGCGGCAGCGGGACAGATCGCCGCCGCTGGCGGCCGAGTAGCGGCGTTGGAGGTGGAAGACGGCCTGGCACCAGATGGCGCGCACCTCCGGGTACTCGTCCCCGGCCAGCACCTTCGCCGTCAGCGTCTGGGCCTGCTTGTAACCCTCGAAGGCGTCCTTGAGCATCGCCTTGCGCGCGGCCTCGACGTCCGCGTGCTGCGAGGTGCCCGGCTTCACCTTGGCGGGGAGGAACTTCTTCAACCCGAAGGCGCCGTAGCGCGTGGCGCTGAAGCTGAAGCCCACGATGAGCACCAGCAGCACCGCCGCGACGGAGACGACCAGCTTGAGGCGCTGCTTCACCTTGCCGAGGAAGATCTCCAGCTTGGTGGTGCTGTCCGTCACCGCCACCGGCGCCATGCGGCCGCCGTACATCTGCTGCAGCTTCTCCATGTTGGCGGCGGAGTTGAGGTTGGCCTTGGAGCCGGGCTCGGCGGAGGCCGTGGGCGGCGGGACGGCGGCGACGGCGGGAGTCCCCGGCCCCTCCATCAGCTTCTGGATGGCCGCGGCGAAGGTGGGCACCGTGCCGATGGGCGTCCAGGAGTCTCCGTCGTTGGAGACGTCCTCGTTGCCCAGGAGCTGGCCGTCCTCGAGCATCTTGACGACGACGCCCTCCTCGAACGGGCCGAACACCTTGCCGGAGCGGCGGCGCACGTGGAAGCGGCGCACGTTGGACTTCGCCTTGTTGGCCCCGCTGTCCTTGGCCGCGTCGTCGATGAAGCTCAGCATCTCCAGGCCGTCCGCCGTGCCCGGGTGGGTGGGCGGCGGCAGCGGCGCGGAGAGATCGGCCTCGAGGTCATCTCCCGCGGCCATGGGCGCGGAGGGATCGAACTCGAGCGCGTCGGGGATGGAGGCGTCGGCGGACGCCATGGGCGCCGCGGGCGGAGGCTCCGAGAAGTCCATGCCCACGTCCACCGTGGAGGGCGCGGGCTCCGAGAAGTCCAGGTCCGACGCCTGCGCGGCCGGCGCGGGCGGCAGGGCGAACGGGTCCTCGTCGGCGAAGGGATCCGCCGACGGAGCCGGCGCGGGTGGCAGGGCGAAGGGATCGGCCTCGGGCGCGGCGGGCGCGGGCGGCAGGCCGAAGGGATCATCCGCACCGGAGTCCGCGGTGAACGGATCCGCGGCGGGAGCGGGCGGCAGGCCGAACGGATCGGCCTCCTCGGGCATGACCTCGGCGGGAGGCAGGCCGAAGGGATCGTCGGCGCCACCGGCGGCGTACGGGTCGGCGGCGGGCGGAGGCGGCAGCGCGAACGTGTCCACCTCGGACGTGTTCGGCGGGTGCGTCGCCATGAACGAGTCGTCGGCGGTGGCGTACGGATTGTCAGCCGGGGGAGGCGGCAGCGCGATGGCGCCCGCGGGCGTGGCGGCGTACGGGTAGGGCTCCTCGGCGGAGGGCGGAGGCGGCAGCGCGATGGCGTCCGCCTGCGGCGCGGCGGCGTACGGATCCTCGGCATATGGATCGCCGTACGGGTTGCCGGCGGGAGGAGGCGGCAGCGCGATGGCGTCGCCCTGCGGAGGCGCGGCGGCGTACGGATCCTCGGCGTAGTCGAAGCCACCCGAGTTGTCCGCGTAGCCATCGGAGGCACCGGGCAGGGGCACGGCGTCGCCCTGCTGCGCGCCGCCCGCGTATGGATCATTCCCGTACGGGTTCGCGTACGGATCGCTCGCGCCGGGCAGCGGGATGGCGCCACCCGAGGACGCGCTCACGTCATAGGCGAGCGACGGTTGGGACGGGGCGTTGCCATAGTCCGCGGAGGGCATGGAGGCACCGGGCAGCGGGATGGCCTGCGGCGCGGTGGTGTCGCGGTAGGCCGCGCTCGGCACGGGCATCGAGACGACGCGCGTGGTCTCGGACTCGACGGGCCGCTGGAAGTCATCGTAGCCCGCGTAGGGATCCGCTTGGGGCGCGGCGGGGCCGGGCAGCGGGATGGCGGCGGGGGCGGGAGGAGGCGCGCTGACCGGCTCCTCGGCCTTGATGGGGAAGGTGTTCTGGCACCGGGCGCACTTGAGCTTCGCGCCGCCCGGCGGGATCCGCTTGTCATCGATGTTGTAATTCGTCTGGCAAGACGGGCAGGAGACTTTCATGGGTTTCCTTCAGCGGGGGCTGGACGGTCGCGAGCGGCCGCGCTCCCGCGGCGGGCGAAGGTTATCAGAGGCATTTTCCAGGCGGCAAAGAACGAGACGCCTCCTCGGGCGCATCGCCCCGGCGGCAGGGCAGGCGGGCAGGGGACCCCCTCCCGGGTACTCCCGGTGACGCTGCTGTTGCCCGGGGTGGCTTCGAAGATGGTAGACCCGGTTTTTCCATGGATCCCATCGTCATCCTCGGCGCGGGCCTCGCGGGGCTGTCCGCCGCTCATTTCCTGCAGCGCCCCTGGCGCCTCATCGAGAAGTCCGAGCGGGTCGGCGGCCTCATCAAGACCGAGGTCATCGAGGGGTGTGCCTTCGATCCCACCGGCCACTGGTTGCACCTGAGAGACCCGGAGATCAAGGAACTGGTGAACACCCGCTGGCTGCCGGGGCAGCTGGTCACCATTCAACGCAAGGCGGCCATCTACTCGCGGGGCGTCTTCACGCGCTTTCCGTATCAGGTGAATACACACGGGCTGCCCGCCGAGGTGGTGGCGGAGAACCTCATCGGCTACGTGGAGGCCGTCTACGGGGAGAAGGGCCGGGAGCTGCGCGAGCGCGAGCCGCGCGACTTCGCCGAGTTCATCCTGCGCTACATGGGGGAGGGGTTCGCGAAGAACTTCATGTTCCCCTACAACAAGAAGCTGTGGACGGTGGACCCGTCCGAGCTGTCCGCCGCCTGGGTGGGCCGTTTCGTGCCTCGTCCCACCTTGAAGGAGGTGGTGGACGGGGCGCTGGGCGTGGGCAGCGATGCGCTGGGCTACAACGCCTCGTTCGTCTATCCGCGCGAGGGCGGCATCGAGAGCCTCGCCCGGGGCATCCTCGCCCACCTGAAGGGCGGGGAGCTGAGCGTCAACACCGAGCCCACCGCCATCGACTGGAAGACCCGGAAGGTGACGCTGTCGGACGGGCGCACGCTCGGCTACTCGGAGCTGCTCTCCACCATGTCTCTACCGGGGCTGGTGCGGCTGGTGGCCAAGGGGGCCTCGGGTGTGCCCGACGAGGTGCTCGCCGCCGCCGGACGTCTGCGCGCCACCACGGTGACGTACGTGTGCGTGGCCGCCCGCGGGAAGAATCCGCAGCCGTGGCATTGGATCTACCTGCCCGAGCCCGAGTTCAAGACGTACCGCATCGGCTCGCCCTCGGCGGTGTACGCGCCCCTGGCGCCTCCGGACACCTCCACCTTCTACGTGGAGTACAGCCACCACGGTGAGCTCTCCATGGCCCAGGCCGAGTCGTACGCGGTGGAGGACCTGGTGCGCTCGCGGATGGTGAACGCCGCGGAGGACATCTTCTTCGCCCGGGCGCGCGAGATTCCCCATGCGTATGTCCTCTACGACAACGCCTATGGGCCGGCGAAGGCGGAGATCCTCCGCTTCCTGGAGCACGCGGGCATCCTCACCGCGGGGCGATACGGGCAGTGGGAGTACTCGTCCATGGAGGACGCCATCCTGGGTGGGCGGGCCTGCGCGCGCCGGTTGAACGGCTGACGATGAGCGGGGACGGGCGGTAGTTGTGCATCGACGGGGCCCGCGGGGGCGTGCTAGGTCGCACGTCCGTCCATGGCCCCCCCGTACCTCTCCATCGTCATCCCGGTCTACAACGAGGCGTCCATCGTCGCCTCCGCCGCGGCGGAGCTCTCCCAGGGCCTGGATGCGCGCGGCTGGGACTACGAGATCCTCTTCGCGGAGAACGGCTCGCGCGACGCCACTCCGCGAATCCTCGAGGACATGTGCGCGAAGAACCCGCGCCTGCGCTGGTTCCACTCGGAGCGGCCCAACTACGGGGTGGCGCTGAAGGCGGGCATCGAGAAGGCCCGGGGCACCTACGTCTTCTGCGATGAGATCGACCTGTGCGACCTGAGCTTCTACGACACCGCGCTGCCCCTGCTGGAGAAGGGTGGGGTGGACATGGTGGTGGGCTCGAAGGCGGCCAAGGGCGCGAGTGATCAGCGGCCGCTCGTGCGGCGCCTGGCCACGCGGGTGCACAACAAGCTGCTGCGCGTGGCGCTGGACTTCCAGGGCACGGACACGCATGGGCTGAAGGCCTTCCGGCGCGAGGCCCTGATGCCCGTGGTGGCCAAATGCGTGGTGGACATGGACGTGTTCGCCAGCGAGTTCGTCATCCGCGCCTGGCGCGAGGGCCTGCGGGTGGTCGAAATCCCCATCCAGCTCCACGAGAAGCGCCAGCCCTCCATCCACCTCTTCAAGCGCGTGCCCAACGTGCTGAGGAACGTGGGCAAGCTGGTCTACGTCATCCGCATCCGCGGGACCTGAGGAGGCGCGGGTGGCGCGGCGGCTCGCATCCATCTCCGTCGACCTGGACTCGCTGCCGCACTACTGCCGCATCCACGGGCTGCCCGAGTCCCTGCTGGACGCTCGGGCCCGGGGGCTCGTCTACACCGCGGCGGTGCCCCGGTTGAGGCAACTGCTGGCGGAGGTGGGCGTGCCGGGGACGTTCTTCGCCATCGGCGAGGACGTGGCGGCGGACGCGGGGGCCGCGGCGGCCTTGCGCTCGGCGCACGAGGCGGGCGTGGAGGTGGCGAGCCACAGCTTCTCGCACGACTACGCACTGACGCGGCGCCCGCCCGAGAGCATCCGCGAGGACCTGCGGCGCGCGGACGAGGTGCTCGAGGCGGCCACGGGCGTGCGTCCCGTGGGCTTCCGCGCGCCGGGCTATACGCTCAACGCCGCCCTGTACGCGGCGACGGTGGAGCGCGGTTATCGCTACGGCTCCTCCTCCTTTCCCGCCGTGCCGTACTACACCGCCAAGGCGGCGGTGATGGGCTCGCTGGCCCTGCTGGGACGTCCCTCGCGGGCGGTGCTGGACTCGCCCCGGGTGCTGCTCGCGCCCCGGATGCCGTACCGGCCGGATCCGGCCCGGCCCTACCAGCGGGGCTCGGGGGCCGTGCTGGAGCTGCCCATGGCGGTGACGCCCGGCGTGCGCTTCCCGTTCATCGGCACCTTCGCCCTCACGCTGCCCCTGCCGATCATCCGGGCCGCGTACCGCTCGCTCCAGGGCGACGCGTTCTTCAATCTCGAGCTGCACGCGGCGGACGTGCTGGACGCCCAGGACGGCATCCCGTCCGAGCTGGTGCGCCAGCAGAGGGACCTGCGGGTGCCCGTCACGCACAAGCTGGAGCGGTTGAGGACCCTCTTCGGCTGGCTGAAGTCCGACTACGACGTGGTGACGCTGCGCGACGCGGCCTCCCACCTCGCCCTCACCGTGTAGACGCCGCGCTTCACTCGTAGTCGACTACGAGTGGGGTGGGTGAAAGACATACATCGCTCGTAGTCGACTACGAGTGGTGTTTGGCTGCCCGTGTTGGCGGACGTCTGGACGTGGCGAAGTGAAACCCTGTCAGGGGATGGGGACCGCCAGGATCGTCTTCTCGTTCCGCTTCCCAGTGCCACCCGTGCGTGTCCGCTCCAGGGTCCGGGCCAGGGTGTCGCGCGACTCCGCCACCAGGGGGTGCTCGGGTCCCAGCGCCTTCTCGCGCAGGGCCAGTGCCCGCTCATACTTCACCCGCGCCTCGTCGTGCTTCCCCAGGTCCCGCGCCACGTTGCCCAGTCCGATGAGTGACAGGGCGAGGTCCGGGTGCCCGGGCTCCAGCGACTTCTCCTGGATGGCGAGCGCGCGTTGGTGGCGCGCCCGCGCTTCCGCGGGCTTCTTCATGAGCCGCAACACCTCGCCCAGGTCGTTGAGCGTGGTGGCCACGTCGGGATGGTCCGCTCCCAACACCTTCTCGCGCAGGGCCAGCGCACGCTCGAGCCGCCGCCGCGCCTCCTCGTACCGGCCCAGTCCCCGCAGCGCGTTGCCCAGGTTGTTGAGGGTGTTGGCGATGTCGGGATGGCCTGGCTTCAGGAGCTTCTCCCTCAGGACCAGCGCGTCCTCGAGCAGCCTCCGCGCCTCCTCGTAGCGGCCCAGGGCGTCGTACGCGACGGCCAGGTTGTTGAGGGAGGTGGCCACGTCGGGGTGCTCGAGCCCCAGGGCGTTCTTGCGGATGGCCAGCGCGTGCTCGTACAGGTCCCGGGCCTTTTCGTGCTTGCCCAGCTGTCCGAACGCCGTGCCCAGGTTGCTGTAGGAGTTGGCGACGAGCGGGTTGTCCGGCCCCAGTGTCTTCTTCCGGAGGTCCAGCGCCTGTTCGTACTCGGCCCGCGCCTCCTCGTACTTCCCCAGCGCCCCGAGCGCGACGCCCAGGTTGTTGTGCGCGGCGATCGTCTTCGGATGGTCGGCCCCCAGCACCTTGTTGCGGATCTCCAACACCCGCTCGTACGCGGCCCGGGCCTCCTCGTAGCGGCCCATCTCCTGGAACACGATGGCCTGGTCGTTGAGCGAGTCCGAGCGCGTCTCGTCGTCATCCGCGATCTCCACGGCCGACTCCGTGGCCAGCGTCAGCCCCTGCGCCTCCGGGTAGCGCGCCTGCCTCCACCCCACCTCCCGGAAGAGCAGCGTCCAGGCCTTGGCCACCATCACCACGGCCTTGCTCCGGGCGGCCACGGAGATGGCTCGCCGCGCCAGGGCCTCGGCGCCGGCGTAATCCCCGTTCAGGTCCTTCAGCGAGGCGACCTCGTACAGGGTCTGGGCCACGAGGGGCCCGTAGCCCACCTGCTCCACCCGCGGCAGCAGCTCCTCTCCGGGGGCCAGCGCTTCGCGGTACCGGCCCGCCAGCCGCAGCGTCTCCAGCCGGTCCACCTGTGCCCGCAGCTCCTCCACCGGGGCGCGCAGCGAGGGCTCCTCCGGGAGGGGCACCGTGGCCGTCAGGGCCTTGGCGTCCGCGCAGGCGCTCAGCGGCGGCAGCGACTGCACCACCTGCACGGCCTTGGAGAGGTTGTCCCGGTCGGGCGCGCGGGAGAACAGCTCCGTCAGCTCCCGCAGCTGGGCGCGCCGCCGCTCCAGGCAGTCCACCTTCAGCACGTCGAGCTTCCCGGGCGAGGGCTGCCGCATGGCCTCGCACGCCTCGGTCCGCATGCGCACCCATGTCCCCGTGTACCCGTCGAGCAGCGAGGCCGTGCGCTTGAAGGTGTCCTGGGCATACGGCAGCCGGGTGCCCAGGAAGGCCCGCTTCATCCTCGCCTTCACCGTGGCGTCCCAGGTGCCGGTGAGCCTGCGCTCCAGGCCCGTGCACCCCGCCTCCGTGTCCGGGTGCAGCAGCGCGCTCCAGAGCGTCAGGCCCGCCATGCCCGCCACCAGGGCCACCAGGCCGAGCTTGCGCCGCCGGGACCGCCGCCGCGCGTCGAGGTCCACCTCCAGCGCCGCCACCAGCTTCTGCATGGACGCGGGGCGCTGCGCCGGGTCCGCCCGCAGGCCCTGCACCAGCGTGCGCTCCACCCACGCGGGCACGTCCGTGTTGGCGGGAGGTGGCTTCACCCGGCCCTCGAGCTGGGCCTGGGTGGACTCGGCCTGGTTGGCGCCGGAGAAGGGGTGCTGCCGGTAGAGGGCCTCGTAGAGGGCCACGCAGAAGGCGAACAGGTCGCTGCGCGCATCGGCCGGGCCGGCCCGCAGCAGCTCGGGCGCCATGTAGCGGGGCGTGCCCAGCAGCGTGCCCTGCAGGGTGAGGGGACTGTCCAGGGCCCCCGGCGGCAGGGGCAGGGGCGTGTCCGAGGGCACCACCGGTGAGGCGGCACCGGCACGCGCCAGGCCGAAGTCCGTCACCCGCACCCGCCCGTCCTTGCCCACCAGGACGTTCTCGGGCTTGAAGTCGCGGTGGACGAGGCCAGCCTCGTGCGCGGCCGCCAGCCCGCGTCCCGCCTCCAGGTACACGTCCAGCGTCTCCCGCCAGGTGCGCGGGGCCTGGTCGCTCCAGCGCCGCAGCGTCTGCCCCTCCACCATCTCCATGGCGATGAAGATGGCGCCGTCCTCGAGGGTTCCCACGTCGTAGATGGCCACCACGTTGGGGTGCGAGAGGCGCGCCATGGCCTGGGCCTCGCGCAGCATGCGCGTCTCCAGGTCGTGCTGGGACAGGCCGGGGTCCCAATCCCGGCGCAGCAGCTTGAGGGCCACGCGCCGGTCGAGCCGCGAGTCATAGACGGCCACCACCTCGCCCATGCCGCCCTGGCCGAGCCGGTTGAGCACCGTGTAGCGGCCGGCCAGCGTCTGTCCCGGCGCGGTGGAGACGGGCCCACTCCGCGGCGACCCGGGGGTGGACGCGTCCGGAGGGAACAGCGGCGTGGCGAGGCTGCGCACCTGGGTGGCGGCCTCTCCCAGCGAGTCCGCGTACAGCAGCGTCCGGGCCGGCGGTGAGGACAGGGAGCGCACCACCGTGGCGTCCTCTCCCGGGATGCCGGTGCCCGAGTCCCCTTTGTCCCGTGGCCCGTTCTCGCTCATGTGCGCTCCTCCCCGGGAGTAACTGTCACCAATGGGACAGTCATATCTTGAACCCGGGGAGGGGGAGTAGCGGCCGTGTGTGGGTCCTTGGAGGTAGGGCCGGGCTTTTCACCCGCCGCAGGTGGCCGCTGAGCACCGGGGCCGTCCTCCCGAGGAACACGGCCAGCGTCGTGTCGTCGCGGTACTCGTCCAGACCCTCCTCGATGAGCTCCTTGCCCCGGTCCTGGTCGTCCGACACCTGCTCGAGGAAGGCCTTGTCGAACTCGCGGCCGCTCAGGCCCGCCAGCTCGTCGCGCTTCTCGTAGAACCGCTCCACCTGCTTGTCGTACTTCACGAGGGCCAGCGACAGGGCCTTGGACCTGGCCAGCGTCCGGGACTTGCACGGGCGTGCACGGATGGACGGTCCCCGGAGGCACCCCGTCCCCGTTTCCCTCCCAGCGCGGGGGACGATGGTGTAGACACGCCCCCATGCTCGAGCAGCTCTCCGACAAGGTGAAGCAGGAGCTCCGGGATTGGACGGAGCGCATGGTGGGGCCGGAGCGCAAGGAGCGCCTGCAGGCGCTCGCCCGCACCGGTAACGAGTACGGGGTGGACCCGTTCGGCTTCAACCTCGACTACAGCCTGTCGGCGCTCGCCCCCTTCTTCTGGCTCTACCGCCACTACCACCGGGTGGAGACCTTCGGCATCGAGAAGGTCCCCCAGGGCCGTGTCCTCCTCATCTCCAACCACTCCGGCCAGCTGCCCATGGACGGGGCGATGATTGGTGTGGCCCTGCTGCTGGAGGCGGATCCTCCGCGCGCCATCCGCAGCATGGTGGAGAAGTGGGTGCCCTCGCTGCCCTACGTCTCCACCTTCATGGCCCGGGTGGGGCAGATCGTCGGCACCCCGGAGAACTGCCGCCGCCTGCTGGAGGCCGACGAGGCCATCCTCGTCTTCCCCGAGGGCGTGCGCGGCCTGGGCAAGCTCTGGCCCCAGCGCTACCAGCTGCAGGACTTCGGCCTGGGCTTCATGCGCCTGGCCCTGGAGACGGACACCCCCATCGTCCCCATCGCCGTGGTGGGCGCCGAGGAGCAGTCCCCCGCGCTGGTGGACATCAAGCCCCTGGCCCGGCTGCTCGGCTTCCCCTCCTTCCCGCTCACCGTCACGGGGATGCCCCTGCCCCTGCCCACCAAGTACCGCATCTACTTCGGAGAGCCGCTGCGCTTCACCGGCCGCGCCGACGACGAGGACAGCGAGCTGGACAAGAAGGTCCGCACCGTGAAGACCGCCATCCAGGGCATGCTCAACCAGGGACTCAAGGAGCGTCAGGGCGTCTTCTGGTGACGCGCCCGGCACCCTCGCCATGAATCAGGATCCTTCCAAGAGACCGGCCGTCGTCATCACCGGCATCAGTGGCAACCTGGGCCGGGCCCTCGCCAAGGTGCTGCACAAGCACGAGCGCATCATCGGTATCGATCGGCGTCCCTTCGTGGGCCGGCCGAAGGACATCGAGATGCACCAGTTGGATCTGCGCAAGAAGAAGGCCGAGGACGTCTTCCGCAAGAACGACATCCGCGCCGTCATCCACATGGGCATCATGCATGATCCGCGCATGAGCGAGGAGGAGCACCACTCCTTCAACGTGGTGGGCACCACGCGCCTGCTCGAGTACTGCGCCCGCTACAAGGTGCCCAAGGTGGTGGTCCTCTCCTCCGCCAACGTCTACGGCCCCAGCCCGGACAACTCCAACTTCCTCACCGAGGACGCGCCGCTCATGGCGGCCAGCCGCTTCTCGGGCGTGCGCGATCTCATCGAAGTGGACATGCTCGCGCACAGCTTCTTCTGGAAGCACCCCCACATCCAGACGGTCATCCTCCGGCCCGTCCACATCGTGGGGCCCACCATCAAGAACGCTCCCAGCAACTACCTGCGCCTGCGCCGCCCCTGGGTGCTGGCGGGGTTCGATCCGATGGTGCAGCTCATCCACGTGGAGGACGTGGCGCGCGCCATGGTGGACGCCGCCCTGCGCCCCGAGCCCAAGGGCGTCTACAACGTGGTGGGCCCCGGCGAGGTGCCCCTCTCCTCCATCCACCGCGAGCTGGGCCACAGCGCCGTCCCCGTGCCCCACCCCGTGGCCCGGCCCCTGCTCGGCCTCCTCTTCAAGTACCGGCTCGCCAACTTCCCCCCGCCCGAGCTCGACCACATCCAGTTCCTCTGCAACGTGGACGGCTCGCGCTGGCAGAAGGACGTGGACTGGAAGCCGCGCTTCTCCATGCGCGACACCATCCGCTCCGTCATCGGCGAGTAGGCGGCCCCGTCAGGGGTTCCCCTGGCCGTGTTGTCAGGGTCTCGAAAAACGAGGCCCCGAGGGGAGTGTGACACCGCTGTCAGGCCCCCTGGTTTTTCCAGTACGGGCTTTTCCCCGGGGCGGGTCCGCAACCCCTTGATTTCAGGTGGGGGGCGGGCGGCCGGGGGACTGGCACCCGCATTGCTCTAGGGACAGGACATGAAACGCGGTGGGGATGGGCCCTCGATGCTCCCCACCCCGTGACCTGTTCAGGGAGGTTCCATGGGGGAGCCTCCGACGCCCACCATCTCGGCCGGCCCCGGGGTGGTGGGCGGTTTTTTTCAGGGGAGCTCTCCGTCGAACGGTCCCCCGGACTGCTTCTCCAGCATCCACTTGCCGTCCCGGTAGACGAACTCCGAGGTGACGGTGTCGCTCTGCTCGGAGACCGAGGGCAGGCGCATCCACTTGATGCGGCTGGTGACGATGGCCCGCTGGCCCTCCTCGACGATCTCGACGTCCTCGATCTCGTAGTCGGTGATGGACAGGTCCCGCTCGTCCTGCTTCTCCCGGCGGGCCCTCTCGAAATCCTGACGGCGCTCGGGGACGATGAAGCGGGCGGCGATGCGGTAGTCCTTCCAGCGCACGCGCTGGTGGAAACTTTCCACCACGGGGCGAAGGGTCTCCAGGTCGGTCTTCTTCTTGGTGTGGGCGCAGCCCGTACCGAGGGCGAAAACGAGCAGGACAGCAAGCAGGCGAATCACCCGGAGGACGCTAGCACCCATTGCGGAGGGGGCGAAACGGAAGGTGCCCCGGTGCTATGGTCGCGGGCCGCATGGCCAAATCGTTGGTGGAGCGCTACGAGCAGCTCCTCGCCCAGGATCCTGCATCATCGGTGTTCGTCGAGCTGGCCAAGGCGCTGGTCGCCAAGGGCGAGCATGCCCGCGCCATCGCCGTGTGCGAGCAGGGCATTTCCCACCATCCCAACTCGGTGACGGGGCGGGTGTTGTGGGGCAAGGCCCTCATCCTCATGGGGCGCCCCGCCGAGGCGATGGCGCAGTTCGATCAGGCGGTGTCGATCGACAAGGAAAACCCGCACGCCTACAACCTCATCTCCGAGGTGCTGCTACAGCGGGGCCTGTACCGCTCGGCCCTGCCCATCCTGCGCAAGGCGCTGACGCTGCAGCCGAATGATGCCCGCGTGCGCGGCTGGATGGAGCAGGCGCAGGCGGCGCTCGCGGGTGGGCCGGCTCCGGCCTTCGGAGACCTGAACGCCCTCGAGCCCACGGCCGCGGAGGAGCAGCCCGCCGCGCAGGCGGAGGCGTCCGCTCCCGCCGAGGCCCTCGCGGCTGCGGCCGCCCCGGAGCCAGGCGCCGAACCGGTGACCGTCGAGACGGAGGTGCCCCCGGAGGCTTCCTCGGAGCCGGTGCTGGAAGGCGTGGAGGCCGCCCCGCCCGAGGCCCCCGTCGAGCTGTCGCTGGAGGCCAGTGACATCGAGCATGGAGGCGCGCCGTCCGAAGCCGCCCCGGCCGAGGGCTCCGAAGAGGGCCCCGAAGCGTCGCTCACCGTCGACGAGGAGCCACCGGCGGTGACGGCGGAAGCCGCCGTCGGCGAGGAGGCGCTGGAGACGGCTCCGGTCGAGGCCGCCGCCGAGGACGAGGGCGGGCTGCTCGCGGACCTGCCGCCGCTGGAGTCCGAGCCCGCCGCTCCCGAGGAGCCGGAGGCCCCGGCCCTGCACTCCGTCCCCACCGCGTCTTCCGGTGGAACGGGCTCGCGGCGCGGGTTGCTCGCGGAGCTGCCCGAGGCGACCGCGCCCTCCCCGGTGGTCCCCGCGCCCGCCGCCGCCGCTCCCGTGGCGAAGCCCGCCGTGCAGGACGTGGCGGCCCTCACGGCGGCCTACGAGCGCGAGCTGCGCGAGAAGCTGATTCCCAAGGACGCGGCCTCCTTCCTCTCGCCCCGTGCGCTGAAGGCCGTGGTGGCGGCGGCCGTGCTGGTGTTGCTGTGCGGCGTGTTCCTCGTCGTTCGGGCGAAGCAGGGCGGCCAGGCGCTCGCCGCGGCGTTGGATCGCGTCTCCCGGCAGCTGGAGCACGACACGGAGTCCTCCCGGCAGGAGTCGCTCGCGCTGCTCTCCCACGTGGTGCGGTTGCAGGACGAGAACACCCGGGCCTGGGCCCTCTCGGCCTACGCCCACGCCCTGCGGTACGCCGACACGGGCTCCGCCGAGGAGCGGGCCCAGGCGCTCGACGCGCTCGGCCGCCCCAACGTGCGCACGGAGCACCCCACCAGCGCCGTGCTCGTGGACGTGCTGGTGGCCGATGCCCAGGGCCGTGACGCCGCCCGCCGCGCCCTGCTGAACGCGAAGCTGGAGAGCACCGAGGCCCTGGCGATGGCCGGGAGCGTCCTGCTGGAGCAGGGCAGTGCCAAGGAGGGCCTGGAGCGCCTCGAGCGCGCGCTGAAGTTGTCGCCGCGCAACGTGCGCGCCCTGGTGTCGCTCGGTGCCTGGTACCGGGACGCGGGCGATCCGGTGAATGCCCTGAAGATGTACTCGGCCGCCACGAAGCTGGCCCCCGAGCACCCGGTGGCGCGCCTCGGTGTCGCGGAGAGCCGGCTGGAGCTCGGCCAGGAGCTGGAGCAGGCCCTCTCGGACGTGCAGGCGCTGACGGGGGATGTGCTGCCCGTGTCCCTGCGCGATCGTCAGCGGCTGGTGCAGGGCCGGTTGATGACGGCCCTGGGCAAGGCCGGCGAGGCGCGGACGCTGCTGGCCGAGGGCACGAAGGGCGCGCTGGCCTATGAGACCCTCCTGGCGCTCGGCGAGGCGAACCGCGCGGCCGGGGACATGGCCGCCGCCCAGCGGGCCTTCGAGCAGGCCCTGACGTTGCGGCCCAGCAGCGAGGAGGCCGCGGCGGGCCTGGGCCGGGCGCTGCTGGACCGCGATCGCGCGTCCGAGGTGCTCTCCCGGGTGGAAGGGGAGGGCCGCGAGGTGGCGCTGGTGCGGGCCGCAGCGTACACGAAGCTGGGAGACCATAAGCGCGCCCGGGTGGAGCTGGCCCGCACGCGCGTGGAGGACCGCTACCCCGCCGAGGCCATCATCTACCTGGCCCAGGCCGACGCCGCCGAGGGCGAGCGCGACCGGGCGCGGGAGGCGCTGGAGAAGACGCTCGCGGCGACGAAGACGGCCAAGACGCAGGTGCGCACGGCGCTGGGGCAGCTGCACTGGCAGGACAAGGCGCTGGACAAGGCGAGCACCCTGCTGGAGGCGGCCGTGGCGGAGGGCGCGCGGGACTACGAGGCCTCGTGCGCCCTGGGCCGGCTGCTCATCGCCCGAGGGCTACCGGACCTGGCGATGAAGCCGCTGACGCAGGCGGTGGAGCGCAATGGCTCGCACGGCGAGGCGCGCGAGGCGCTCGGCCGGGCGCTGCTGGCGCTGGGCCGCACCCCCGAGGCGCTCAAGCAGTTCGAGGAGTGGCAGCTGGACAACCCGGGCGCCGCGGGGGCCCACAAGGGCTTCGCGATGGCGCTCTACCAGACGGGCAAGACGAAGGACGCCGAGGCGGCCTCGGGGCGCGCGGTGAAGCTGGTGGCGAACGATCCCGAGGCGCACCGGGTGCGCGCGGAGATCCTCTTCGCGCTGGGCGACACCAAGGGCGGCTTCAGCGCCCTGGAGAGCGCCAACAAGCTGGACAGCAAGTCGGCGGAGACCTTCTGCGGCATCGCCCGGGCGTTCATGCGGCAGGGCCTGGTGGCCAACGCGGGCAAGGCCTACGAGGCGGCGCGGCGCGAGGGGCCGGACACGCCGTGCGGCCTCGCGGGCGAGCACTGGGTGGAGGACTCGGGCGGCAAGGCCGCGGCGAAGGCGCTGCAGACGGTTGCCGACAAGGCGGCCACCACGTGGGACAAGGCGTTCGCCCAGGCGGCCATGGCCCGGGTGCTGCTGGCCGCCGGAGCGGTGAAGGACGCGCGCACGGCCGCGGACGAGGCGGTGCGGCTGGAGCCCTTCGCCGGACGCAACCACCTGGTGCTGGGGCAGGTGGCGCTGAAGCAGCGCGACGAGGCCACGGCCATGAAGGAACTGAACCGCGCGGTGGAGCTGGAGCCGGTGGACGGACTGGCGTGGCTGGCGCTGGCGGACGCGCTGGTGCGCAACCCCGCCGAGACGGAGAAGGCCGTGCAGGCCTATGGGACGTTCCTGAAGCTCGCGGGCGGCTCGCCCGAGGCGGCGCGTGTGAGGAAGATGCTCAAGCCCCTCCAGAAGAAGTTGGGAGGCAGATAGCGTGCAACAGTCCCATCCGCCGCCCCCGCTGCCGCTGATGCGCATCATGGGAGGCAATGCCTTCCTGCTGTCCGTGCTCTACCTGCTGGTGGGCATCGGCGTGGAGGGTGCGCGGCGCCTGTGGCCGTCCATCTTCCTGCAGCGGCTCTCCTTGTCGCTCGACTCGCTGCCGGCCAGGGCGCTGGAGCTGGTGGGGTTGATGCGGCCGCTGCGCGAGGCCTATTTCGCCGGGCAGATCCGCGAGTCCGTGGTGCGGCTCGTGTTCGGCGTCACCACCATCGTCATCATCTTCCTGCTCGCGGTGGTGGTGGGCGTGTTCATGGGCTCGCTGCGCAGCCTCGTGCTGCGCCGGTCCCCGCGCCGGTAGGGGGTGGCGGCGGCGGGAATAGGAGCGAGCCAGCCACTCCAGAGGTACTCCTGCCGAGGACGCGGAGAAGCGGCGCGCCCAGCTCGACCCGGTTCACCCTACTCCGACACGGTCAACGCTTGCTGTTCGATGACGAAGGCCATCGCCAGCTCCTCCAGCGTCAGCCCCCCGACCGTGGCCGTCCAGGGGCCATGGCCGACGCCCTCCAGGGGATGAAAGTCAAAGGCGACGCCGGTCGAGACGTATGCATCCCGAAGCGCCTCGGCCTCGGAGAAGGGAACCGTGGCGTCAGCGGTGCCGTGCACGATGCTCACCGGTGGATCGCTCGAGTCGAAGCGGGACCGGCCATCCAGGGCTTCCAGGATCCGTAGGTGCTCGAGGCCGCCCCAGTGGTCGATGACGGTCCGGACGCGGGAGGGTTGGTCCAGGTGGGTGGTGGCGAGGGTCGGATCGGCGCTCGCCGGCACCTCGTCACGGAAGTCCCGCGGGTCGGTCACTCCGAGCACGATCGCGAGGTAGGCGCCCGCGGAGCCGCCCATCGCCGTCACATAGTCGGTGTTGATCTGGTAGGTCGCGGCGTTCGCATAGAGCCAGCGCACGGCGGCCTTGGCGTCGCGCGCGGCGGGGTAGAGCGCGGCCGTCTGCCCCTGGCGCGCTGCCGGGACCTCGTTCTGTATGTATTGCACCCACTGGGAAGGGAGGGTGCCGCGGTGTCCGGCGAGCCTGTAGTCGATCGAGATGCTCACCCAGCCGCGCGAGGCGAAGTATTTCGCGAAGGAGCGCAGTTCGGCTTGCGTACGCGAGCCGCTGCTGAAGCCACCCCCGTGGATGATGACGAGCGCCGGCCGGCCCGCCGGCGCGCCCTGCGGCTCGAAGAGATCCAGCAGCAGATCGACAGGGGTGGTCGTCCCGCCGCCCCACGTGCTGTGTTGCAGACCCTTGCCGTAAACGTGGGTCGAGGAGAGGACGGGGTAGGTCGCGTTGCGGCGGACCGAAGGCACCGCCGAGCTGGAGACACCCTCGGTCGCCCCAGCGTCATCGCGGACTGTGCCGCCGGTGCGGTCGCAGCCCCCGAGCGCCCCGAGGAGGACAGCGCCACACAAGACACGCATCACTTTGTCGACGGACGGCCAGGCAGACGGTTTCATGAGCAGGGTCGTAACTGGCCCAGGTTTTCCGGGCAAGGGGTTGATTGCGTTGAAGCCGCGAGGCCGGAGCGCGTTCGAGCCGGTGCCGCGGCAGGCGCTGGCCGTGGTCATCGGCTGGCGGGGCGGGGGGACGCGTCGTTCGCGGCGGACTCCTCCCGCATGTTGATGGAGCACGGCCTGCAACAGCGCCTCCTGGATGGCGAAGTGCGGAGGGCTGCCTTCTGTCGCGAGACGCTCGCCATGGGAGGCGTGGCCTCTCGCGCCCGGGCGAAAACCGTTTCCGGTCCTCGTAGACGCCGACTATCCTCCCGCGCCGAGCAGCCTCCCCATCTGCCCGCGAGCCACTCGCCTGCCGCTCGCCCAGGAGACGACATGACGCGCGAGTACCCCCAGGAACAGTTGATGGCGTTCGTTCAGGCCATGGCCAACGTCGTGGCGAGTGACGGCCGCGTCACCGAGGACGAGCGTCAGCACCTCGACAACGTGGTGGCCGGCGTCGGGCTGTCGCCCCGTGACCCCGAGGTCTCCGCGCTCATCGAGCGGGAATTCCAGAAGCCCGGCCGCCTCACCGACATCGTCGGCAAGATCCAGAGCCGCGAGATGCGCGCCGCCCTCCTGCGCATGATCGTCGAGGTGTCGTGCGCCGACGGCGAGATCGCCAACGAGGAGCGCGCCTCGGTGAAGGAGGCCGCCAAGGCCTTCGGGTTCGACGCGGCCATCGCCGACGAGCTCATCAACTGGGCGCTCGACTCGATCAAGCTCGACCAGCGCGAGCAGGAGATCATGTCGAAGCTGCTCTGACATCCGGGCGAGCCCTTCGACACCGCGCTGCTTCCAGGGGCCTCCGCGAAACCGGCAGGCCCCGTGTGTTCTCCCAGAGAGCCCACCAAGGAGGCCGCCATGTCTGCCGGGGGCTGGCTGGAGATCGACGTCGAGCGGAGTGGTGCGGAGCTGCGAGCGCGTGCCCTGGGCAGCCGCCAGGAGCAGCCCGGCGTGCACCCCCTGGGGCCCGAGCTCACGGCGGACTCCCTACAGACCCTGGGCGGCCGTGTGAAGGCAGCGGCCGAGAGCGGCAGGCGCCTGGACCCCCAGCTGGCACGGCAGGTCCAGGCCCTCCATGGCGCCCTCTTCCAGGGAGACATCCAGGGCGTGCTCGCGCGGCTGCGCGAGGCCTCCGCCGGCGGACCCGTCCTGCTCCGGCTCATGCTCCAGGAGACCGGCCTCCAGGGCTTCCCCTGGGAGGCCCTCTGCGAGCCTGGCAAGGACTTCGAGTTCCTCGGCAACTCGGCGAGCGTCCTGCCGGTCCGCGGCGTGCGCTCGCCCGAGCCCTGGCAGACGCGCGAGGTGTCAGGCGCGGTGCGGCTGCTCGCCGTCGCTCCGCTGCACCCGCATGCCCTCTCGCAGTTGCAGGGCTCGCTCCACGAGAGCCTCGCCGCGGGGGAGATCGAATGGCTCGAGCCCCTCACCGGACCCCACGCCCGGAGAGCCCCCCTCTTCGAGCGCCTGAGGCGCCAGCCCGAGCCCCACATCCTCCACCTCATCAGCCATGCGGGCCTGCACGAGGGGTGGCCCGTCCTCCGGCTGGCGGACGAGGAGGGCGAGGAGAGCTGGCTCCCCGTGGAGTTGCTGGCGCAGCAGCTCCACCGGGCCTGGAGCAAGGGGCCCCTGCGGCTCATCGTCCTCGATGCCTGTGAGGGCGCGAGCCCGGGCACCCTGGTGAGCGCGGCCGAGGTGCTGGCTCGCACCGCGGCGGATGCCGTCGTCGCCTACCTCTGGCCGGTGCGGACGGATGTGGCCATGCGGTGCTCGCGTGCCTTCTACCGCGCGCTCACCCGTGCGTCCCAGCAGGAGGGGAACGTGGCGCTCAGCCTCAACGAGGCCCGGCGCAGCGTGCTGGCGGAGCTGGAGGGCAGTGCCGAGGCGTTCTCGCCCGTGTTGTACCTGCGCGGCCGCGACCCGGTCCTCTTCGACTTCAAGGCGCGGAGGATCCTCCCCCCGGCGCCCCCGGCCACGCGTCCGGGGACCTCGTCTCCGCCTCCGGCCCTGGTCAACCTCCTGGCGCGGCCCTTCACGCTGTTGCTGGGAGACCGCTGGGAGGAGGAGGAGCCCACCCTCCGCCACCTCCATGAACGGCTGCATTCCGAGCTCACCCAGAAGATGGGCGCCGTGCCACCCACGCTCTCCCTCATCACCCTGGCGGAGCACTTCGCGCTGCGGATCGGCGAGGAGGCACTGGACTACGAGTTCCAGGACGTGTTCGGCCAGACGGACTTCGTGCCGCCGCTGGTGCACCCGTTGGCGCGCTGGCTCGGGGCCGGCGTCCACATCACGCTCCTGCGGTTGCCCCTGCTGGAGCAGGCCATCGCCGCGCTGCATCCGGAGCTCACGGTCCACGTCATCCAACCCTCCGGGCGCGTGGACGGGCATGCGTTGATGATGCAACGCCGGGCGGGCGGAAGCCGCTGGGAGCGTTTGCGCGAGCCCCCGGCCTCACTGGACACCGGGAGGGAGGTGGTGGTGCTCCGGCTCTGCTCCGGCTACCTGCCCCCCCACCACTTCAGCCGGCCGCTGCTCACCGAGGATGATTACCTGCTGGGCATTCGCGGCCTGGCGAGCCTGCTGCCCTCCGTGCTCGCCGACCCCATCCAGAGCGTCCTGAGCCTGCGCCCGCTCCTGTGCATCGGGTTGTCCCAGTTGAACTGGTGCCACCGGATGCTGCTCTACCAGCTCTTTGGCGGGCGCGCGTTGATGCGCGACAGCGTGGCCGTCCTCGAGCCCAGGGCCCACGAGCGGGAGGTGTGGGAGGAAGGCAGGGGGCTGCCGGGACATACCGGGGTGAGGGCGTTCGAAGCGGCGGACGAGGAGCTGAGGGCATGGCTCGAGGCGCTGGCGGCCGGGAGGCGGGAAGGAGGGAATCAATGAGCGGCCCCGCCAACCCCTTCCTGGGGCCCCAGCCCTACCGCGCGAGCGATCGGAGCCGGTTCTTCGGCCGGGAGGACTCCACGCGCAAGGTGGTGCAAGGCATCCTCGCCTGGCCCTGTCTCCTGCTCTTCGGCCCCTCGGGAGCCGGCAAGTCCTCGCTCATGCAGGCCGGGGTGATGCCCCTGTTGGAGGAGAAGCACGGCTTCCGCCTGGTCCGCGTCGGGGCCTGGTTGTCGGGCGACGCACCCCTCGAGTGGCTCGTGCACGCGATGTACGAGGACCTGGCGCTCGGCCCGGTCCCCCGGGGCGTGAGCGCACACGAGGCGCTCGACGAAGCGGTGCGGCAGGCGAAGCGGCGTTCGGACAGGCCGGTGCTGCTTCTATCTGGATCAGATGGAGCAGCTCCTGCTGCCAGGGCGTGACCCCGCGCAAACGGACGCGCTGCTCGAGGGCCTGACGCGGCTGGTGCGCGGCTCCTTCCGGGGACTCCAGCTCGTATTGCTGCTGCGAGAGGACTACCTGGGGCGCTTCCGGGCGCGGTTGTACGGCGCGAGGGAGCTGCTGGAGCATGGCTTCCGGCTCGGCCCGCTGACGGTGCGGGAGATGGAGGAGGTGGCGCGCAGGCTGGCGGCCTCCGGCGAGCCCTCCCAGGACTGGTCCGAGCACGAGCTGTGGGAGCTGATGCTGCAGGTCCGCACGCCGGGCCAGGACGCCACGGGCGACGCGGAGGTCCAGGCCGCCTTCGCGCAGATCGTCTGCCGTGCGCTCTGGGACGAGCGCGCCGCCGGGAGGGCGGTGGACGAGCGGGTGGAGGCCGAGCCCATCCTGCACCGCTACCTGGATGTCACCCTGGAGGAACTGGGGCCCCTGGCGGCGGATGCCCGGCGGTTGCTGGAGGAGTACCTGGTGGCCAGCGATGGCAGCCGGACGCTGCTGACGGAGCGTCAGGCACTCGCCGCGCTCCCGCCGGGACAGGCGGACCGGGTGTTGACCACCCTGGAGAGATCCTCGGTGCTGCTGGCGGGAGAGCACCACGGCAGCCGTTACTTCGAGCTGGGTCACGACTGGCTGGCGAGGAAGGTCTTCGAGCTGCGGCAGGAGCGGTTGCGGCAGGACGAGGCACAGCGGCGGCTGGAGCGGGAGCGCGCCCGCTGGCGCAGGTTGCGGCTCCTCCTCGGGGTGGCCCTGATGGTGGCGGTGGCGATGGGGGGACTGTTCTTGTGGGCACTGACACAGACGGAGCGGGCCCGGAGCCAGTCCTTGATGTCGGGGGCTCGGGAGTTGCTGGAGCGCGGCCAGTCCGCGATGGCGATGAAGCTGTTGCTCGAAATCCACCGGCCGGAGCGGATTCGCGGGTGGACGACACTCGCGTACGGCGCCCTCGCACGCAGTGCTCCGGAGGTGACGTTTCGCACTCCGGGCGCGGTCTACGCCGCCCGCTTCAGCCCGGATGGCCAGCACGTCGTCACCGCCAGCGAGGATGGAACGGCCCAGGTGTGGCGGACGGGCGGGACGGGCTCCCCGGTGGCGTTGAAGGGACACGAGGGGCTGCTCACCTCCGCGGCCTTCAGCCCGGATGGCCAGCACGTTGTTACCGCCTCCTGGGACGGGACGGCCCGCGTGTGGCGAGCCGATGGCTCGGGCGAGCCCGTGAAGTTGGAGGGGCACACGGGGCCGGTCGTGTCCGCCAGCTTCAGCCCGGATGGACGGTTCGTCGTCACCGCCTCCCATGATGGGACGGCGCGCGTGTGGCGGGCGGATGGAACGGGCGAGCCCGTGGTGCTCCGGGGGCACGCGGGCCAGGTGCAGACCGCGGCCTTCAGCCCGGATGGCCGGTACGTCGTCACCGCCAGCTCGGATGGGACGGCGCGCGTGTGGCGGGCGGATGGAACGGGCGAGCCCCGGGTGCTGAAGGGACACGCGGGAGCGGTCATGTCCGCCGCCTTCAGCCCGGATGGCCAGTCCGTCGTCACCGCCAGCGAGGATGGCACGGCCCGCGTGTGGCGAGCCGATGGCGGGGGAGAGCCCCGGGTGCTGAAGGGGCACACGGCCGCGATCGTGTCCGTGGCCTTCAGCCCGGATGGCCAGTCCGTCGTCACCGCCTCGTGGGATGGGACGGCGCGCGTGTGGCGGGCGGATGGAACGGGCGAGCCCCGGGTGCTGAAGGGGCACAAGGCGCAGGTGCAGTCCGCGGCCTTCAGCCCGGATGGGCGGTATGTCGTCACCGCCTCCTGGGACGGCACGGCGCGCGTCTGGCGGGCCGATGGAGCGGGCCAGCCCCTGGAGCTGGAAGGTCACAAGGGGTTGCTCATGTCCGCCACCTTCAGCCCGGATGGGCGGCGCATCGTCACCGCCTCGTGGGATGGGACGGCGCGCGTGTGGCGGGCGGAGGGCCCGGCGGAGCCCGTGGTGTTCCGGGGACACGCGGGACCCGTCACGTCCGCGGCCTTCAGCCCGGACGGCGAGCACCTCGTCACCGCCTCGTGGGATGGGACGGCGCGTGTATGGCGAGCGGATGGAACGGACGAGCCCGTGGTGCTCCGTGGACACACGGCGCAGGTGCAGTCCGCGGCCTTCAGCCCGGATGGGCGGCGCATCGTCACTGCCTCGTGGGACGGCACGGCGCGCGTGTGGCGGGCGGATGGAACGGGCGAGCCCCTCGTGCTGCGGGGGCACGCGGGCGTGGTGACGTCCGCCGCCTACAGCCCGGCTGGCCAATCCATCGTCACCGCCAGCACCGACGGGACGGCGCGCGTGTGGCGGGCGGATGGAACGGGTGAGCCCGTGGTGCTCCGGGGACACACGGCGCAGGTGCAGTCCGCCGCCTTCAGCCCGGATGGGCGGCGCGTCGTCACCGCCTCGTGGGATGGGACGGCGCGCGTGTGGCGGGCGGATGGAACGGGCGAGCCCCTCGTGCTGCGGGGGCACGCGGGCGTGGTGACGTCCGCCGCCTTCAGCCCGGACGGCCAGCGCCTCGTCACCGCGGGTACGGATGGGACGGCACGCGTGTGGCGGGCGGATGGGACGGGCGCGCCCCTCGTGCTGCGGGGACACACCGGGCCCATCCGGTCCGCGGCCTTCAGCCCGGACGGCCAGCGCCTCGTCACCTCGGGAGATGACGGAACCGCCTGGGTGTGGCGAGCCGATGGAACGGGCGAGCCCCTCGTATTGCAGGGACACACCGGGCCGGTCCAATCCGCGGCCTTCAGCCCGGACGGCCAGCACCTCGTCACCGCCGGCAATGACGGGACGGCGAGGAACTGGCACCTGCTCTCCATCCCCGAGCTCCAGCGGCACCTGCGGGAGGACAACAAGGACTGCCTGACGCCGGACCTGCGCGAGACCTATCTCTACGAGAGCCGGGCGCGGGCTCGCGGACGGTACGCCGGCTGCGAGCTCGCCCATGGCCGTGCGTCCACCTGAACGCCCGGGGCCTGCCCGCTCCCCGGGGGGTCATCGCGCCCGGCCCGGCAGCGAGTAGGTGAGATTCGCGGAGTAGGCGGTGTGCCCGGAGTGCTCGCCCACCACGGACCAGTTCATGCCGCCGGTCACGGCCACTCCCGTGCGCCCGATGGGAAGGCCGAGGCCCAGCTGGACCTGCAGGTAGTTCCCGGGCCAGCTCGGGACGCTGAGGGGCCGCGACTCCGTGGGCTGACCGAGGTGACCCCTCAGTCCGAGGCTCGAATGCAGCCTGGGCATGCCATGGAGCAGCCGTGCCTTCACGCCCAGCGCGACGGCCAGGGTCCCGCCCAGCGCCCCCTCTCCGGACCGGAGCAGGTAGTCCGGTCCGAGCGAGGCCGAGAGATCGACCCGCCACGGAGCGCGGATGTCCCGGGTGAGGCTGTACGTCCCAGCGCCCAGCAGCGCCGCGTGGAAGGGCGCGGGACTCAACCGGGTCGCCGGAACGTCCACCTGCACCTGGAGCCCTCCATGCGCGGTGTCGACCGCATCCTCGAAGTCGTCGAGGGCCTGTTGGAACCGGGAGCTCGCGAGCGCCGCGGCCCGGAGCCGCTCGGGAAGTCCGTGGGAGCACGCGGCGGCGATGTCCTCGAGCGGGCTGGCTGGATTGAAGAGGGTGTCGAGACACCGGGTCCTCTGCGCGGGGGGCAGCGTGTCGAGCGCGTGCCTCAGCTCCTCGCGCAACCCGCTCCCCGTGGTGAGCTCCTGGCGTTGGGCATCAAGGAACGCGGCGGACAGGAGGTCGAGCTCGCGGCGGGCCACCGCGGCACCGACGAAGTCGATGTTGCTCCTCACGCCGAAGGCTTCGACCGGGGGCGTACCCAGGAGGGGCGCGGGCAGCACGAGGCTGACATCGAGCAGACGCGACAGCCACGCACGGGCTCCCGGGCTCCTGCCCGAGATGGCGAGCGGGTTGGCGGAGAACGTGAGGAGACTGGCGCGGCCGTACTCGCTGGACACGATGCCCAGGGAGGCCCCCACGAGCCCCACCGGCTGGACGGACACCGTGGCATCGATCTGCCCGGGCGTGCCGCCCACTCCCACCCCCAGCATGGGCTGGACCGCGTCGCGTTGGATGACCTCGACGGCCTCATCCTCCCGGACGCGCTGCCCGAGGCGCGATTCCTCCACCGGAAGGGTACTGACCAGGAGGGAACAGGCTTCCTGCTCGGTGGAAGGACAGCTCGCGCCCCCAGCACATTCGGGGTGAAGGGTCTGGTAGCGCACCAGACAGGGTCCCGGCGCCTGGGCCAGGACGAATGCCAACAGTGGAACGAGCATGACGGAGCCCCCCACCCGAAGCTCTCCCTGAGAACCTGGGAAAGCCACCTACCCGGAAGAACGGGGCATTCGTCCGTTGGTGGCGGGAGTCCCGGCTCACGCCGGCTGCAGGAAGCGGCCGTTCACCAGATGCTCGATGACTTCGCGCGCCGAGTGCGGATCGAGCCTCGCCTTCGCTCCCAGCTGTGTCACCGCGCTGGCGACCGTCGTCGGACGCTCGAAGGTGGCCAGGGCGGCCAGGAGGATCCGGCCGTCCTCGCCTAGATCCAACGTCGGGTCGGAGAACTTTCGGGGGCTGACCGACGGCGCACAGGCCAGTTGCGTTCCCTCCACCGAGCGCACCACCGTCACCTGCTCCTGCGCCACCTTCGCGGGAACCTGGTGCGCTCCCAACCAGTCCCCCAGCTTGAACCGGAGCGTCGCGGGCGCGGTGTTCTTCAGCCGCGTGCCTCCGTGGATGGCCACCCGCCGCTTCTTCTCCTCGTGCTTCCTCGCGAGCGCATCCACGTGCTCCGACGTGCGCTGCACCGCCCGCTCGAGCGCCGCGTCCCGGAAGCGCAGCATCGGCACCGACACGTCGCCGGGCTCACGCTGCTCGAAGTACTCGAGGAACTCCGTGAACGTCCGCGCCTCGCTCACCATGTCGAACCGCGCGGGGTGCTCGGTGGCGAGCGCCCCCGGCTGTGCCTCCAGCCGCTGATAGCCCACCAGGCAGTCGAGGCCGATGATGCGCTCCACCAGGCGGACCTCCTCCTTCAGCGTGTCGGCACTGGCGAAGGGCAGGCCCGCGATGCCCGAGACCTCGACGTCCAGGTTCTCGTGGCGGCGGCAGTGGTCGATGATCTCGAGCAACTGCGGGTCCGAGGCACAGGGCTTGAGCAGGCCCCGGCGCATCTGCTCCTGCCGCTGCTGTTCCGAGAAGCAGCCGATGTCGAGCACCATGTGCACGTGCTCGAAGGTGCCGGCCAGCGCGTCGATGAGCTCCATCCGGGCCACGCCCCACAGGAAATACATGCAGGAGTGGCGGGAGAGATCGACCCCCGCCCAGGTGCCCTGCAGGAACGCCGCCGAGCTTCCCGAGAAGTCGTAGCGGAGCTGCCACGTCCGGGGGGCGATCTCCTGGTGGTCCCGGCGCACGCTCTCCTCGGCACGCAGGAACGGCTTCGCGCGTCCGAAGGCCGCCTTCTGGTTGCCGCGGGCCCCTCCGCAATAGAGACAGTTCTCGCCGCACCCCTTGCCCGGCGCGACCCACCCCGAGAAGGCATGGCGATCCTGTTGGCTCAGGAAGATGTCGTCGAAGTGCGAGTAATAGACATCGTCGCTGTTCGTGGCGCCTTGCACGTACTCCAGGGGCAAGCGCCGCGGGGTGCCATCCGGAGCCCGGGTGACGCAGTTGGGCGGGGAGGGGTCGCCCTGGCAGAGCGCCAGCAGCGGCCGCTCGCCGTCGCCCAGGACGATGTGATCGATGCAGTCGAGCTCCTTCAGCTCCCGCCACCAGTAGGACGCCGTGTTGCCGCCCACGATGATCCTGATTTCAGGGTCGATCTCCCGCAGCGTCCGGGCCAGGAGCAGCGCGCGGTGGACATGGTGGAACCACTTGAGGCTGATGCCCACGAGCCGGGGACGCACCCGGGCCACCAGGGCTTCGAGCGAGCGGGCCACCTCATCCTCGGTCTGATCCCCATCGTAGAGCCGGACGAAGGCCTCGATCCCCGCGCGCCGCAGGTAGCCCGCGAGGTAGAGGATTCCACAGGTGGCCTCGCCGGTTCCGGCGCCGACGAGGAGGACTGGAGAGAGGACGCGACGGCTATTCATGAGACGAAACCCGACCTTCCGAACGGTCGCGAGTATACGGGGCACTCCCTGGCGCCGCCGCGCGTTTCGCGCCTCGCTCCTGGCTCCTCTCCGAGCTTCCCGGCGGGCGGACCCCCGCTCACAGTGAGAGGCTCTCCTCGAGCAGGGCGAGACCGAACGCCCATTGGCCCTCCGCCGTGCCGAGCTTGAGCGCGCCACTCATCATCCGTTGATAGAACTCGCCGAGCGAGGGCGTGGTCTCGAGCGTCTCCGCGCCGGTGGCCCCCGCGTGCTTCATCTGGCGGGCGAGGGACAGCTGGAACGCGCCGGCGAGCGCCGCCGCCAGCCGGCGGTGGTAGAGGAAGCCGCGAGGAAGCCCGGTGCACGGCCTGTCCTCGTAGGCCGAGAGCAGGCGCAGGCTGGTGCCCTCGTCCATGCGCAGGAAGACGGAGAGCACCGCGAGGTCATAGAAGGCGTCGATCGGCGCGGCGGTGGCCCAGTCGAGGAGGAGGAGCGACTCGCCGTCGTAGATGAGGTTGGTGGGGTTGAGGTCGTTGTGGCCGAGCACCAGGGCGCGGTCCCTGGCGGGTGGCTCCTCGGCGAGCACGCGCTGGACCGCGTCGCTGGCGAAGCCTGGGAGGGCGAAGCCTGCCAGGGAGCCATTCCACACCTGGGCGAGCATCTCGCGGGGATCGCGCATGCGCGTGTCGGCGGGGAAGGGGAGCGCGTGGATGCGGCGCACGGTGCGGCCGAGCTGGGTGAGCGCGGCGTCGCGGGTGCTCGGGTTCCTCGAGAAGGCCATGAACGAGCGGTCGGCGACGAAGGCGGTCAGCACCGCGCGCCGCGCCTCGTCGACGTGGAGGATGCGTGGCGCGAGGCCCGCGTCGGCGGCGAGCCGCTGGACGTGGAGCGCGTGGCGCCAGTCGGTGCCGTTCTCGGCCTCGCCGGCGATCTTGAGCACGAACGACTGGCCAGCGGCCTCGACGCGGTAGACGCCAGCGCCGGACATGCCCGCGGCGATCCGGGTGACAGTGGTGGTGGGCCCTCGGAGGTTCGCGGGCAGGCAGTCTTCGACGGTCATGGTGGGGCGGAATCTAATTCCCCTCGGGTAATTGAGTTAAGAGGAGCGGCGTTGTCCTGAATGGAGGGCAACGCGATGGGATGGCTGCCGAGGCGGTTGACGGCCGAGCAACTGGAGGAGCGCCGGAGGGAGGCAGTCCGACTGCTGCGCGGCGGTCACCACAGTCAGGCGGAGGTAGCGCGCCGCCTGGGCGTCAGCGAGGCGGCGGTGAGCCACTGGGCGCGGCAACTGCGGGAGGGAGGCAGCGTGCGCGCGCTGCGCCGACGGCTTCGGCCAGGGCGGCCACCGTACCTGGAGCCGTCCCAGTGGAGGCAGCTGGCGCGGAGGAGCTGGTACGTGCCTTTCTGCTGCGAGACTGGCCGGCGCTTAAAAAAGGGCTGCGCGCAGCGGGCGGGCGGCCGTCTTTATTGACGAGACGGGGCATTCCTTCTGGGCGAGGGCGGCCCGCAGCTGGGCTCCCGTGGGACACCCGGCCACCGTGAGACGGGTGGGCCGAATGAAGAGAGAGGTGTCCTCGTGCGTGGCGCTGGTGGCTCCTGTGGGGCGCCGCGGTCCACGGCTCTATGCGCGCCACTTCGTCGGTTCCATCCACGCCCGCCAGGTAGTGCAGTCCTTGCGCTCTTTCCGCCGCCGCATCGGACGGCCGCTCCTGGTGGTGTGGGACAGGTTGCAGGCCCACCGTTCCGCCGAAGTGAAACGCTTCGTAGATGCCCACCCCCGAGACTTCCAACTGCACCTGTTGCCGCCCTATCGCCCGACCTGAACCCCGAAGAGGGCTGCAATAGCGCCGCCAAGGAGTCGCTGAAGAACCTCGAAGCCGATTCGGTGGAAGGGATGCGCCGCGCAGTCCGCGCCAGCTTTCGACGTCTGGCGCGTGACAAGGTGGCCCTGCGCGGCTTCTTCCGCCACGTAGGGCTCACCCTTAACTGAATTACCCGAGGGGGATTAGAACAGGGCTCGGTTCGAGGCCGGAGGCATCACCCGGCCGGGAGCACGGCAGCGCACCTCACGGCCGGCACACGCGCCAGGCCTCGCCGCTGTCCACACCGAGGGCTCCCCCTCTGCCGTCATGCGGCACTGCCGCCACGCACACTCCGGCCGTCTCGTTCCCCGCTCCGTCCCTCGCCAGGAAATGGATGCGGTACACCCGCCCATCCCCCTTGCCACTTCGCTCCGCCCTCAACTTCACAGTCCGTTCATCCACCAGCACCACGTCCGCTCCCGTGTGCCCATCCCCCCTGCCGTCCTCCACCTCGTCCGACGTCACGCAGGTGATGGAGGCACTCTCCACCTCGCCCCGCGTCCCGCCGCACACGTCCCTCACCTCGATGCCGCACTCTTCCAGCCGCACCGTGCGGTACTGGTGATTGGGCGGCCAGCTGCCTCCCAGCCCCTTCACCGTCACCTCCGGCGGCGCCGTGTCCACCACCGTCACCGTCGTGGTGCACTGCGCCTCATTGCCGCTGGTGTCCCTCGCCGTGTACCCCACCAGCGTCTCTCCCACCGGGTACGTGTCTCCACTCGGCCCGCTCACCGTCGCCTCCGTGCACGTGTCGCTGGCCGTTGCCTCGCCCAGCACCACCTTCGCTCCCCCCTCTCCAGTACACTCCGCCCTCACCGGCTCGGGGCAGGCCATGCTCGGCGCCTGCGTATCCGCCACCCTCACCGGGAAACCGCACGTCGCCTGATTGCCCGCGGCATCCACCGCCGCGCACACCACGCCCGTCGTCCCCAACGGGAAGCTCGTCCCCGAAGCCGGCGTGCAGCTCACCCTCGTCCCACCGCACGCGTCGCTCGCCACGGGCGCATAGCTGGCCACCCCACTGCCCTCCCGGCACTCCACCTCCTCCTGGGCCGGGCACACCAGCTCCGGCGCCCGGTCATCCACCACCGTCACCGTCGCCTCGCACGAGGCCTCCAGCCCCTCGGGGTCCCGGCACGTCAGCGTCACCCGCTGGCGGCCCAGCGCATACGGCCCACCCGGCGTCTGCTCGCACTCCAGCGCCTCTCCCTCGGGATCGTACGAGCCCACATTCACACTCGCCTGTCCCCGGCATGCGTTGTCCGCCGGCGCCGCCACGTTGCCGCACCTCGCCACCGGAGGCTTGTTCACGCACGTGGTGCCCGGGCAGCTCGGCCCGTCCGCCGGATCATCCCAGACCAGTTGCTGCTGCCCCGTCGCCGCCTCCGGCATGCCCGCCGTATAGGCATATACCTTCACCGTGTTCCCACATGCCTTCAGCGGCACCGTCATGGAGAAGCTCGGGTCCACCCCGCAGTTGCGGCACACCTCCACCTCCGGTCCCTCGTCCACCCGGTACCACACCCGATCCACTTCCGCCGGGCTGCTCCGCACCCTCCCCGTCACCTGGGCCTGCGGGCCCGTTGCGCACTCCGACTGCGGGTTCAACACCACCGTCAGCGGGGGCACCAGCTTCACTCGCTGCCCACAGCCCACTGTCAGGGGGATGCGCTGGAAGGTGGCCTCGTTGGTGCTGCCATCCACATTGACCATGCGGGCCCCCGGCGTCAGCGTGTAGCTGCCCTGTGGCAGGGCGAAGCGGATGGAGCCGCTCTTCTGCGCGTACCCTCGCGCCTCAGCCTCCGGCACGCCCCAGACCGCCGGCACCCCATAGGACGTGCCCGTGGCGGTGTAGTCCACCGCCATTCCACGCCAGTCCGTCCCCTGGAAGCCGCCGCTCACGTTCACGAACGGGTTGTAGAAGCCTGTCTCCGGGCTGGTGTACTGCAACTGCACCTCATTGAAGCAGTACTCGTGGTCCAACCGCCTCCTCTGGCCAGACGGAATGGGCTGGCGGGCATGTTGCGGTCGCAGCCTCAACCACCCATACCGGAGCTTCAGTGGATCATGCTCCGCGTCGGTCGGCCGCAACACCGTTCGAGGGCCGAAGGACCAGAAGCCCAGTTGCAGGTAGTCCTGCCACCAGGCCAGGGGCTCATCATACTTGTTGAGGAGCGGCTGCTCGTAGCCGGAGGAGAGCTCGCCCGTGGCGGCGTTGAAGGCTCCCGGGAAGGATGTATAGGCGTATGCAACCCCCGAGGACGCAAGCAGGGACGTGCTCAGCCTGGGGGTCGCCAGACCCATCCCTTCGTTGAAGAAGGGGTAGTCCGCGATGCCATCCCGGTTGGCGTCAGCGTCCGCCTCGAAGAAGAGCCCCTGCAGCGAGCTGCTGGCACCCGGATTCGCCGGCACGTACGGGTCCGCCAGGCGCACCGAGCCTTCCAGGAAGGCGGGTCTCATGACATAGGGGTAGCGCACCTGTCCCTCCACCAGCCGGGACACCGCCGTCGTCTGCCCCGCCGTCACCGTCACCGGGCGCAGCAATTCCGTCCGGAACCAGGTGAGCTCGCGACCGCGCCGGATGTGGCCGCGCCCGAACGACTGGTAGTCGCCAGGCAGCAGGTTCGTCACCTTCCACCACTTCTCCGGCTCGGATATCGGGGCCCTGCCACTGGAGTGGCCCTGGCCGTTCGACAGAGAGCCGGTATAGACGGGGATGTAACGCTCCCTGACGGGCTCCTCGCCCACCACGTCCCAGGGGCCCGTGACAGTCCCTACCTGGGGCGTTGGCACCGCCGTGCACACCGTGACGAGCTCATCGCAACCCACACTCCAGCTCACGTCGCGCTCGTGCAAAGACGCCCCCACGATGTATTGCAGGCGTGATGTCCCTCCCGAGCCTCCTCGAAAGAAGGCATGGATTCCGTTCGACTGGATGGGCAGCTGCCGGCCACCAAAGTTGACGGAAGACACCGTCACGGGCGCCGCGCACGTCTCGTCCGTCCCGAAGACGAACCGCACCGCGCCCGCGCACTCGCTCACCTCCACCTGTGTGGGCTCGGATTGCTGGCTTCGGGGGCGTACCTGCACGCCTGTCACGGACTGGAAGTTGTAGACGGCGTGGTAGCCACCGAGCCGCATCGAATGATAGCTCCACAATCCGTTCACGGTATAGGTGACCCCCGCCGTCCCTCCCGCCCCCGCTTCCACCGAGAGCTCGGTGCTCAGCGGGCTCGCGCCTTGGGCCACCGCCGTGAGGGCCCTGCCCGAGTAGCCCGCCGGCCGGGTGCTGGTGGCCGTCACCAATCCATAGCGCTGCGAGAAGCCATCCATGAGGGCCAGTACCGGCGAGCCCGCGGGGTTGGTGAAGCGGTAGTTCACCTGCAAGGTGTTGGACTCCAACTCCACACTGGTGGGCCCCACTTCCGCGGTCGCCTCCAGCGACATCTCCTCCACGTCCTCCTGCTGCGGCTCACACCCAGCCACCACCACGCCCAACCACAGGGCACCTAGCTTCCGCCACGTACGACCCATGCTTTTCCCCCTCCTCGCTTCCCAGTGAAAAATGAACGCACTGGGAGGATGAGCAGGCTAACCGATCAAAGGCTATCGTGTAAACGAAGCTGGAAGAGGTAAGGCGGAGGTGGATGCCATTTGCCGGAATACCTCGCTATTCTTGCAAGTAAATCATTCTCCGTCAGGAAAGGTGCCAGACGACTCGTGAAAGGCGGGGGGCGCTTCCAGTCAGAAGGAGCCGCCCAGGCCGAGCAGCGCGCCCTGGCAAGGCGCGTCACGTCGCTGGGGTAGGGCGTGCCGCTGCTGGTACGAGGAATGAGCACCTGCCCGCCGTTCTCCCCGCAGACCTGGACCACGAGCCACGACAGTTGGTAGGCGCCCACCGGCTCGCCGCTGGAGAGGATGAAGTGCTCCAACTCCGCCTGGAAGGTGCGGCAATCCGGGTAGCGCTGCTCGCGCATCCTGGAGAGCGCCTTGTCGAGGATGTCCCCCAGAGCACGAGGCAGGTCCGGCCGGCGCGATACCGCGGGCACGAGCGGCTCGGACATAATGGCCTGCATCATGCTCACGTCGGTGGTGGCATCGAAGGGCTTCTGGCCGGTGAGCAGCTCGTAGACTCGTAGAGGACGATGCCGAGCGCGTACACGTCCACGCGCCGGTCGAGCGGCCGGGCCTTGAGCTGCTCCGGGGCCATGTAGGCAATCTTTCCCTTGACGAGGCCGGTCTGAGTCCTGTGGCTCTGGTTGACGGCCTTGGCGATGCCGAAGTCCACCACCTTCACCGCGCCCTGGCGCGACAGCAGGATGTTGTCCGGGCTGATGTCGCGGTGGATGAGGCCCAGCGGCTCGCAGGTCTTCGAGTCCGCGAAGTCATGGGCGTAGGCCAGCCCTTCGCAGGCCGAGGCGATGATTCTGGCACAGCAGGCGGGCGGCAGCGCCCCCCCCCGCGACCCGCGCGCGCTTGGAGAGCGTGCGCAGGTTGGGTCCGTCGATGTACTCCATGGTCAGATAGTAGGGCCCGTCGGACTCACCGAAATCGAAGATCTGCACGATGTTGGGGTGCTCGAGCTGCGCGGCCAGCGTCGCCTCGCCCAGGAACATCTCCACGAATTGGGGGTCCTCGGCCAGATGGGGAAGAATCCGCTTGAGCACGAGGGGCTTCTCGAACCCCCTGGGGCTGGCTGACTTGGCGAGGTACACCTCGGGCATGCCTCCGGTGGCGAGCTTGTTGACGAGCTGGTACTTGCCGATGCGTAGCGAAGCCTTCTCCTATTGCGTGACCAAGAATCAAGACTGAGGCGCACGGACGCGCGTCTTCCGAGACCGTGCGCCTCTTGCGTCAAAGGCTACCAGTCAAGGTGTCAGACATCCCGTACGGCCCCCGTGCGTCCACCGCGTGCTGGTCGTGTCCTGGCCGAGTCAGGCGGGTGGGCGCTTCTGCTTCGGACCGACTCTGTACAAACCCAAGCCAAATCCGGGTGCTACGCCCGCCTGACGCACTGGCTTGCAAACAATACAACGGACATGACGGAGGCATGATTGACTGATTCACTCTCTTGCGCGCGTACGGATGCCATGAGAAATTTGTAAGCACCCGAAACCAGGGCGCTTTCTTTCACTTGGTCTGACCACCCTTGGTCTGACCACCCAGGAACGCGTAAAAGCATTCTCCTTTATAGCAGACTTGGTCCTCGGAGCACCTGTTCAAATAGGTGCAGCCTGTCGTCGGAGAACAGCCTCTGCTGCTCAGGCATTCCAAGTTCCTATTTGGACAAGTCACCGTGGTGCCGCCGCAGGTGCCGGAACTGCTGCACGCATCCCCAATGGTGCAGGCGTCGCCATCATCGCAGGTGCTGCCTGCAGATTTGAGGGAGTAGCTGCAGCTGCCATTGCTGCATGTGCCGGTGGACTGGTGGCACTGGCCCGGCGGGGTGCTACAGGATGTGCCGTTGCAGGTGCCGGAGCTGCTACACACGTCGTTGGTAGTGCAGGCGTTCCCGTCATTGCAGGAACTGCCCGCGGGTTTGAGGGAGTGGCTACACGTTCCATTGCTGCATGTGCCGGTGGACTGGTGGCACTGGCTCGGCGGGCTGTTGCAACTCATGGCCGTGACAATACATGTGCCGGAGCCATTTACTACAGTTGGACTTCCAAAACAGATTGAGAACCGTCGCGCTGGCCGGGGGCAATAGAGGAACCGCACCTTGAGGCAGGCAGACCTCGTCATTCATAGGAGTAACGGCGTCGCCCCTGGCTCGCA
>NZ_DBNGVP010000205.1:0-54174 GCF_057119385.1 Archangium sp.
CACCGACCGCACCGAGGCCGCCACCAAGACGAAGGCGCTGATGACGGCCAACGACGCGGTGCGGCGGCTGCAGGGCCGGCTGCTGCAGCGCACGCGCACCCAGGCCCTGGGGCAGCTGGCCAGTGGCGCGGCGCACGCGCTCAACAACTTCCTCAACGTGCTGCGCCTGCGGATTACGTTGCTGCGGCGCGAGTTCAAGCCCGAGCACCTGGACGCGCTCGACAAGACGGTGGGGCAGGTGGGCGAGCTGGTGGCGCGGTTGCAGGAGTTCAACGTCCAGCGCACCGAGGAGCAGCTGTCGGACGTGCAGGTGGACGCGACGGTGCGCGAGGCGCTGGAGCTGGCGCGGGCGGAGCTGGAGGGCCGCGAGCACCCGGTGACGGTGGAGCAGCGGCTGGGCGAGCCGGGAGCGGTGCGCGCGGATCCAGGCTTCTTCCGCGAGCTGGTGGTGAACCTGCTGCTGGCCGAGCGCGAGCGGTTGAGCGACGAGGGCGGGCGGGTGCTGGTGGAGACGCGGCGGGAGGCGGACGGGTGGGTGACGCTGCGGGTGGCGGACTCCAGCACGCCGTACGAGGCGGAGGACATGACGCGCGTGTTCGATCCGCTCAACCGCGATGCGGGCGCGCCGCAGCTCTCGCTGTTGCTGGCGGTGGCGCGCAACCAGGTTCAGCGCTGGGGCGGAGAGCTGACGGTGGAGAACCTGCCCGAGGGCGGGGCCGCCTTCGTGGTGCGGCTGCCGCTGGCGCGCTCCGAGGAGGAGGTGGCACGGGCGCGGGAGAGCCGGGAGGTGGCGGTGGGCCCGCGGCGCTTCCAGCAGACGCGCCGGGTGCTGGTGGTGGACGATGACCCCGACAACGCGCGGATGATGGCGGAGGTGCTCGGCGAGGAGGGCTACGACGTCAAGGTGGCCAACAGCGGCGACGTGGCGCTGAAGATGTGGGACGAGCGCCGGTACGACGCCGCCCTGCTGGACGCGGTGATGCCGGACATGTCGGGCTGGGAGGTGGCGCGCGAGCTGCGCAAGCGCTCGCCGCAAGCGCTGCTGGCCATCGTCACGGGCATGGACGTGCGCGGGCAGAACCGCGCCAACCTCGCGCTGGTGGACGCCGTGTTCCGCAAGCCCATCGACGTGGGCGCGCTGGACGACTTCCTCGGCCAGTCCGAGTCACACGCGACCGGGGGGGGGGCGCGGTGACCCCACCTCCCGCGTGAGAGCCACACCGGGAATGTATTTCTTCAAACTCAATGACAGACAGGAGGCGTGCCTGACGAAGAGGGGCGGAAGGGTTACAGTGTGGACATGCTCGGTGCCTCGACACGCGGGGGGGGATGCATGCAGAGGGTCGATGAGCGGGGCTGGTGGGTGCCTGCTCCCCCGGGCTCGGACGAGGACTTGCAGCAGCGACTGGCGATGGCCTCGCCCGCGGACACGTCGCGGGGCATGTTCCTGAGGGCCACGCTGGACGCGGTGCGCATCCTGGGGGACGAGGAGGCGGTGCGCAGGTGTCAGCGGGTGAGCGGAGAGGAGAAGCTCGTGGACTTCTTCTCCTATCCCGTCAGCGCCAACCTGCGCATGGTGTTCACCGCGGCGCGGATGTTGGAGGCCCGCTCCGGCGGCATCTCCGAGGCGCTGCGGCTGCTCGGCCGTGGGGCCGCGGCGTGCTTCCTGTCCTCCACCGCGGGCCTGGCGCTCCAGTTGCTGGCCGGGGGAGACACGAACCGCATGGTGGGCAACATGCCGTCCATGTACCGGGCCTCGGTGAGCTTCGGGGTGCGCTCGGTGGTGTGGATGGGGCCCACGAGCTGCCGGCTCACCATGCGGCGCGAGTTCATGCCCGCCTCCTTCCAGGAAGGCCTGCTGCTGGGCGTGCTCGAGAAGGCCCACGCACGGGGCGCGCGGGTGGTGGGCCAGCAGCTCTCCACGTTGGAGAGCGACTACGACGTCTCGTGGGTGGCGTGAGCATGGGGCCCGCCGCCGTCATCTTCGACCTGGATGGAACCCTGGTCGACAACCTGCGCTTCCACATCCAGGCGTGGGTGGCCCTGTCCCGCTCGCTCGGCGTGGACACGCCCGCGGAGCGCTTCGAGCGCGAGTTCAACGGCTGGCGCAACGAGGAGATCATCCCCGCGCTGCTCGGCCGGCCCGTGCCTCCCGAGGAGCTGGCGCGGCTGGCGGAGCAGAAGGAGTCCCACTACCGCGCGCTCTACGCGCCGCACATGGTGCCCGTGCGCGGGGCCCGGGAGCTGCTCACGCGGCTGCGCGGCGCCGGCCTGCGGCTCGCGGTGGCCTCGGCGGGGCCGCGCCCCAACCGCGCCTTCGTGCTCGACGGCCTCCAGCTGCGCCCCTTCTTCTCCCACGTGGTGGGCGCCGAGGACGTGACGCGGGGCAAGCCGGCGCCGGACCTCTTCCTCGCCGCCGCGCGGGCGCTCGATGTGGACCCCGCGGCGTGTGTCGTCTTCGAGGACGCGGTGCACGGCATCCACGCGGCGCGCGCGGCGGGGATGATCGCCGTGGGTGTCTCCACGCTCACACCCGCGCAGGTGTTGTGCGAGGCCGGAGCCCATTGGGTCACCTCCGACTTCGCCTCCCTCCCCGGAGACTTCGAGCGGCTGCTCTTCGGCGGACGCTGAGTCGGGAGGACCCCACCCGCCGGGTCACCACGGACTTCGGCCCGTGGGGAGCGGGCTCCCGGCCCTTTTCTCCGGCGGGGCTGTTTGAATCCCATCACACCGGAATCGTGAATAGCATTGCAGCACTGAAAGCTTTCATAGACAGGGATGGAGTGTGCGCTGCCAGCACAATCCCACAACGAGAGTGGACGAAACGAGGTACGGGGGCCGTTCTTCCCTCGGAGGACGGGCTCATTCGTGATGCCCCCTGCTGACAGCAAGTCCTGAAACAATTAGGATAGACATTCCTCAGCAGCCGGGCTGATTCCTGCCAAGGGGGACACACATGGCCGTGACCATCAGCGCACGCACCAGGTGGGAAAAGGCAGACACGTGGGAGCAGGAATTGGAGCGGCGGATGTGTCTGGCGACCTCGGAGGACACCATCCGCGGCATGCTCTTCAACGGGACGTTGGAGGTGCTGCGCACGGTGGGGGACGGCTCGCTGGCGCAGCGGTGTGTGGAGGAGTGTGGGGAATCCGAGTTCCTGGACTTCTTCAGCTATCCCGCGCGGATGCACTGCCAGATGGTGAGCACGGCGCTGCCGGTATTGGCGGAGGCGTTCGGCGACGCGGAGGAGGCGCTGCGTCAACTGGGGCGGCTGGTGGCCAACCGCTTCATGCGGGTGGGGGCGGGCAAGGTGATGTTGTCGCTGACGCCGCGCAGCCCGAGGCAGCTGGGGTATTCGCTGCCGATGGCCTACCGCATGGCGGTGAGTTTCGGGCAGTACGAGGTGAAGTGGACGGGCGCCCGGAGTGGCCGGTTCATCTTGAAGCGCGACTTCATGCCCCACCCCTTCCACGAGGGGGTGATGGAGATGTCGCTGAGCATGTGGGGCGGGCGGGAGGTGAAGGTGAGCGGGCGTCCCACGGGGGGGCTCGATAGTGAGTGTGACTTCTGCTGGCAGTGAGACCAGGAGTGAGCGGGGAATGAGCAGCGCGGCGATGGCGTGGAGTGTGTCCCCCCGGGACGGTGGTCAGTTCTGGGGCCAGCGCATGGCGCTGGCGAATTCGGAGGACATCGCGCGCGGGCTGTTCCTGCAGAGCGTGTTGAAGTCCATCCGGGCGCTCGGGGACGAGGCGCTGGAGAAGCGCAGCGCCAGTGCGTGTGGGCAGGCGCGCTTCTTCGACTTCTTCAACTACCCCATGCGGTTGCACCTGCAGATGCTGTCGGTGGCCATGCCGGAGCTGGCCACGCGACACACGGACGTGGAGCAGGCGCTGTGGCGCATGGGGCACTGCGTGGCCATGGACTTCCTGGAGTCCGAGGCCGGCCGGACGGTGAAGGTGCTGGTGCGCGGCGAGCCGAAGCGGTTGGTGAACAACCTGCCGTTGACGTACCGGATGTCGATGACGGGCGAGCGCTCGGTGCGGTGGACGGGGCCTCAGTGCTGCCGCTTCACCATGAAGCGCGACTTCATGCCCCCCTCGTTCCACGAGGGCATGCTGGTGGCGATGCTCGAGCGGTTGAATGCCAGCAAGGTGAAGGTGGTGGGGCGTCAGACGGACATGCTGGAGAGTGAGTACGACATTTCCTGGCAGTGAGAGGGAGTGACCCTTGCCTGGACGGCTCGTTCCTGGTGCGGTGGAAGTGGGTCCCATCGTCAGGGGGCTGAGCATGGGCATGGAGTCCAAGGCGGCGGATCCTCCCGGGGATGTCTGGGCACGGGACCTGGCCCAGCGCGTGGCGTTGGCCACACCCGCGGACACCGCGTGGGGCGCGTTCCTGCGGAGCACGTTGGAGGCCATTCGCGTGCTCGGGGACGAGGGGTTGGTGCGGCGCTGCCGGGAGGTCTGCGGGCACGAGCAGCCGGTGGAGTTCTTCCGCTACCCCGTCCGCTTGAGGCTCCAGATGATGGCGCTCTGCCTGGAGCCGCTGGCCGCGCGGCATGGGGGCAGCGAGAGGGCCCTGCGGCTGCTGGGCCGGCAGGGGACGAGTGCCTTCCTGTGCTCGCACGCGGGCAGGCTGATGCTGATGCTGGCGGGCGGTGACAGGAAGCGGCTCCTGGAGGGGGCTCACGTCGGCTTCCGGATGGGGTTGAGCTACGGCAAGCACACGACGCGGTGGGCGGGCCCGGCGTGCTTCCACTGGAGCATGGAGCGCGAGTTCATGCCGCTCCCCTTCATGGAAGGGGTGTTGGAGGTCCTGGTGGAGAGCTCGGGGGCCCGGAACGTGCGGGTGGTGGGACGCCAGACGGGCGCGCTCGATGGCGAATACGAGCTCACCTGGGAGTGAGCCGCGGGGGCGGGGCGTGGCTAGACTGCCGCCGTGGACCCGACTTCCCTGGAGCGCCTCCGCCGCAAGGTGGAGGCTGGCGAGACCCTGAGTGACGCGGAGCTGGAGGCGCTCCGTGGCGCGGCACGGAACACGCCGGGGCCCACGCTGCGCCTGACGGTGGCGCATGCGCTGGTGAACGCGGGTGCGGAGCGCGAGGCCCTGCGGCTGCTGGAGACGCTGCGGCGCGACTTTCCGCAGGACGTGCAGGTGCGGCTGGGGCTGGCGCGGGCGCTGCTCGGACTGGAGCGGATGGGCGACGCGGAGGCGGTGCTGCGCGAGGCGCTCGTCCTCAACCCGGGAGACCCCGAGGCCCAGAAGGTGCTCGCGGTGCTGGCGCTGCGGCGGGGGGAGCACGGCCGGGCACGGGAGTACGTGGCGGACGTGCTGCGGAGAGATCCCTTCGACGAGGAGGCGCGGCTGCTGAAGACGGAGCTGGAAGCCGCGGACGTGCCGTCTCCGCCCGCGCCCCGGGTGCAGGCGTTGCGCCCGGAGTTCACCGCCGCGCTGCTGGCCGCGCTGCACCGGGCCGGCGTGGCGTGCCGGAGGCAGGGGAAGGATCTGCTGGTGAAGCTGGCCTCGGGCGAGGTGGGGCGGGTGGACGTGGCGTCGTTGTACGCGGCCTATCGCGATGGCTCGCAGGAGCTGGGCACGTACGTGGAGGGCCTGGTGGCGCGGCTGCGGGGGTTGTCCGGGCCCGCCGTGGATGCGGGCACGCTGGAGGCGCGGTTGCGTCCGGTGCTGAGGCCCGGGGGCTTCGAGACGCAGGCGGCGGGAGCGCTGCATCGGCCGGGGCCCGCGGGGCTCGCGGTGTTCTACGTCCTGGAGGACGCCGAGTTCGTGCACTACCTGCCGGGGGATGCGTTGGAGCCGGCGGGGCTGTCCGCGGAGGAGGTGGATGCGCTGGCGTGGCGCAACCTGGAGGCCCACCCCGCGCCGGTGAGGCCGGTGGTGCTGGACGAGGGGCAGGTGGTGCTCGCGGAGACGTTCAGCGGCCTGTGGGCGGTGGCGGGGGGCGACGGGTACGACGGGGCGAGGCTGCTCACGGCGGAGCAGCGCGGACGGCTGGTGCTGCACGCGGGAGAGGTGCCGCTGCGAGTGCACCTGGGCTGGCGGGAGTTCACGCTGGTGTGCCGCGAGTCGGACGCCTCCGCGTGCGAGGCGCTGGCGCGGCTGGGAGGTGCGCCGGACGGAATCCCGGGCCTCTTCCGCCTCGAGGGTGGCACCCTCGCCGCCGTGTGAGAGCACCTTCCCCGCGAATCCACTGTGAGCCCATCTCCGCGGGTATATCTCCGCGGGCATATCCCCTCTCCCCCCGGGAGAGGGACGGGGTGAGGGTATCCGAGCCCGTTCTCCTACCCCGCGGTCGCCGGAGGAGGCAGCACGTCCACCACGTTCACCTCGCGGAAGCCCGCGGAGAGGAACAGTACGCGTAGCGTGTTCTCCGCCGAGCGCCGGGCACGCTCCTTCAATCGGGCATCGCCCTTCACCTCGCGCTCGAAGGCCTCGCGGGCCTTCTCCAGGAGGAGGGTGGTCTGGGCGCTGTCGAGGTTGGATCCGATGATCTCCGTCTCGCCGGGCTTGAGCTCCACCTTGACCTCCAGGGGAGGCAGCACCACGTCCACGCGGTTGCCCTGGATGCGCATGGCGGAGCCATCGAGGCGGCTGAAGTCATAGCCGAAGTGCACGTCGGCGAAGACGATGGCGCGGCCGATGGGGGTGTTGATGGAGTAGCGGGCCCAGTTGATGACGTCCTTCCAGAGGGCGTCGGTGGCCTGGGGCTGGGGAGAGAACTCGACCTTCTTGTAGAGGGAGACCTGGAGCGTCTCGAGCCGGGCGACCTCGCGGACGCGGGTGACGAGCGCTGGCGTATCGGGCAGGGCAGGGGGCTTGGGGCGGAGGAAGAGGAACGAGCCCACGGCCCCGGCGATCAATGCGACGAGGACGAGCAACACCCGCGAGATGAAACGCAGCATGGGCCCCATTCTAGCCAGGGTGGGGTAGGGTTCGCCGAGCCATGAGCCCGCTGTCGCTTCGGGATGAAGAAATCCAATCACTCGGTGAACAGGGATGGTTCACCCGTGCGTCCTTCCTCGGGGGGGCGGAGGCCCGAGCCATCCACGCCGAGGCGAGGGCGCGCGTCGAGGCCGGCCAGCTGCGTCCGGCGGGCATCCGCCGGGGCGCGGACCACACGCTGGACCGGGACACCCGAGGCGACTTCATCACCTGGGTGAAGGAGGAGGAGCGGGGCTCGGCGATCAGCCGGCTGCGGGATGCGTATGCCGCGCTCGGTGAGGCGCTGTCGGCCGAGGCGTACCTGGGGCTCGGGCGGTTCGACCTGCAGCTCGCCTGGTACCCCGGCGAGGGAGCGAGGTACGCACGCCACTTCGATGCGTTTCCCGGGCAGTCCAACCGGCGCGTCACGGCGCTCTACTACCTCAATCCGGACTGGGTGCCGGCCCACGGGGGCCTGCTGCGCATCTACCCCGAGCGCGGCCCGGTGGACGTGGAGCCCACGTTGGATCGGCTCGTGGTGTTCCTCAGCGAGCGCATCGAGCACGAGGTGCTGCCCGCGCACGGTCCCCGGCTCGCGCTCACCGCGTGGTTCTACGGGCGGAACGCGGGGTAACGCTTCGGTGGAGGGGGCTCGCAGGCGTGCTCCCGGATCGTTTTGTTTCCCAGGTACATCCGCCAGAACGCGCGGGCATCGGGCCTCGCGGAGAGCTGCTTCCACAGCGCCTCCACGCCACCAGCCTCGCGGGCAATCCGCCTCGCGAGCGCCGCCGCTCGCGCATAGGCCCGCTCCCGCACCTCCGGACGTACCTCCAGCAACTCCGCCGTGAGCACCCGGCAGTCCTCCGGGCCGCTCGCGGTGGGCCCCGGCTCCACCAGCGCCGTGGCGAACCCCTCGACGAACCATCGGGGCAGCGCTGGCCCCGCATGGGAGATCAACGCCAGGTGCGCCACCTCGTGCCTCGTGAGCGCGCCCAGGTCCTCCATCCGGTCCACCACCCGCGCGGGCGGAAAGAGCACCTCGCCCTCCACCACTCCGGCCGCGGCGGTGCGAGGCAGGCCCGTGCGTGCGCTGAATGCGTCCACCGACTCGGACAGCGCCGCCCGCACCTCCGGCACCTCCGTCCCCACGAAGGGCGGCAGTGACTGGCGTGCCCGTTCCAGCGCTCGCGCTACCCGCGTGGCCACGCCCTCCGCGCCCTCCTCGTGCCGCACCACCGTGGCGCCCACCTGCACCTCGGCCGCCAACACCGCGCTCATCACCACGCTAAGGAGGGGGTGCGCCAAGCGTGCGCTCCGGGAAGTAGTGCTTCAGGATCTTCTCGTACGTGTACCCGCGCCGCTCCAACTCCGTGGCGCCGTACTGGCACAGCCCCACGCCGTGGCCGAGTCCCCGCCCCTCGAAGCGCACCTTGCCGCCGGCTTCGCGCGCGCTCACCGCGAGGCTCTTCAACGTCTGGTAGCCCAGCACCCGCCCCACCCGGGCATGGAAGGTCTCGCCCGACAGCGGCACGCCGAACGTGCGCACCTCCAAGGCACGGCCTCCGCTGTCCTTGCGCAGCACCTCGAAGGCCGGACCCTCGGCGGGAATCCCCAGCGCCCGGGCCAGCTCCTGCCGCGACACCTCGAAGTGCCAGCGATGGTGCGGTGAGGCGGCGCACAGCGGTCCGGACGTGCCCAGCCGATCCTCCACCGCACTGGAGGACTCGGACGAGCCGAAGACACTCGCGGCCGTGCTCGTGGCGCCGCCGCAGCTCGAATGGAAATAGGCCGGCGCCAGGGGCTCGCTGGCATTGCGTCCCCGGAGCACCTTCCCGCGCGTGGCCTCCACCGCCTTGTCCACCTCGGCGCGCTCGTCCTGCCGGCCCCGGTAGAGCTGACAGTGGGTGAGGTCGCAGACGTCGTAGCCCGCCTTCTCGTGCCGGTTGCGCCCGGCGAGCGCGTAGGTGCGCGAGACGATGGCCTGCGCCTTGAGTGCCTCCGGCTTCCCGGCCAGCTCGCTGCCCACCACGCCCCGGAGGTAGTCCTCCACGGACAGCTCGTTGAACAGGGCGATCTGCCCGTCCAGCACGGTGGCCCGCAGCGCTCCCCGGTACCGCCGCGTCATGGCACCGAGCCGCACCATGACTCCCTCTCCCGGCGCGTAGAGCTCGCGGCAGCGCCAGTCCGGCCGGCCCAGGTCCAGCAGCCCCTGGTCGATCTCCGCCGTGGCGCCCGTCAGGTCCAGCGTCTTTCCATCGCAGCGCAGCCGCCCGCCGTTGTTGGTCATCACCGTGGCGCGCACCGGGCGCAGCTTCTCCAGGACGCGGACGCGCAGGTGGCCCGGGGGCCGCTCCCAGGGCGTGGTCTTCGGCGCATCACCCCCGAGCGCGAGGCTCAACAGCTCCGTCCCCGGTTGCGCGGCCTGGTGGGCTCCGCGTCCTTCCCGGGCGAAGGCCACCACGGCGAAGCGCGGCGCACGAAACGGCGCGAACCCGATGAACCAGCCGTGCGTGTGCCAGCCCTTCTCCCAGCGCGCGGTGCCCGTCTTCCCCGCGCCTTCCAGCGTTCCCAGCCGCGTGGCCTCCAACGTGCCGCTCTCCGCGGCCTGCCGCATCGCCTCGCGCAGCACCTCCACCGCCGCCACGTTCCCGAGCCGCGGCCCCTGCCGGCCTCCCACCTCGCCCAGGCTCCGCGCCTGTCCCCGCCCCGCCACCACCGCCGCCATCTGCAGCAACTGGAGCGGCGTCGTCTGCACCCGCTCGCTGTCCCCGGCCGCCACGCGGATCCGGTCCTCGCGCGAGAGGGCCTGGGGCAACACGCCGCTCTCTTCTCCGGGCAGTGCGCCCGTGGGCCTCCCGAGCCCGAAGTCGCGCAGGGCGCGCAGCAGCGCCTCGCCCTCGAGCACGTCTCCCAGCGCGTGGAAGTAGATGTTGCAGGAGAGCGCCAGCGCCCGCGTCAGCTCGATGCGCCCGTGGCCCGGGCGGAGCCAGCACGTCCGCTCCCGGCCTCCAATCTCCGCGCGGCCCGTGCAGCGCTGCGGCCCCTCGGGCAGCCGGTGGGAGTCGAGCGCCGCGTAGGCACTGGCCAGCTTCAGCACGCTGCCGGGCGGAAAGGCGCGCGTGAGGATGGCGGGGTGATGGGCCAGCACCAGCTCTCCGGTGCTCAGGTCCACCACCGCCGCCGCGTCATCCTCGTCCGGCAGCAGGGCCTCGGCGCGCTCGGCCAGCCGGGTGCGCAGCTCGGGCGTGCTTCCGGCCACGGCCAGCACCAACAGCAGTCCGAGCGGCACGACGGTTACTCCACGACCCGGGCGGCCTTCACCGTGAAGGTGCCCACTTCGAACTTGCCGCCCGTGCGGGTCAGCATGTGACGGAAGCTGTGCCGCTCCTCGCGGTCGGTGCCCTCGTGGAGGAGCACGTCCACCTTCACCTCGGTCTGGGCGTTCCCGTTGTCGGAGAAGTAGTCCACCAGGATTTTGTAGACGCCCGCCTGCGAGTTGGCCTGGGTGTAGATCTCCGGCCCGTAGCCCGTCGTCACGTCCACGTCGAGCGAGCCGCCGCTCGCGGTCTCCTTGTGGCCGTACCAGGACTCCTCACCCGAGGGCTCCAGCACGTGCAGGTCGAGGTCGGTGCCGTCCGTGTCCCACGAGAGCACCACGCGCAGGTCGATCTTCGGCACCTTGGCGAACACCGACACCTTGGCGCGGCCCACGCCCGCGTCGTTGGCCGCCGACACCTCGATGACATTCATCCCCGGCGACAGCACGAGCGAGAGGTCGAACGAGCCGCCGCGCAGGGGCAGCGGCCGCTCGGTGCCGTTGATGGAGAGGGTGCCGACACCCAGCGAGGCGTCGGAGACAGTGCCGGTGATGCGCGCCACGCGGTTCGAGGTCCATCCCCCGGCCGGCGTGGCGAGTGTCACCGTGGGCGCGTCCTTGGCCCAGGCGGAGGTCGCACCACAGAGCAACAGCGTCAGCACCGACAGCAACGTCCGGGCGTTCACGGCTCACCTCCCACCGTCAGCGTCTGCTCGCTCGAGGTCCCCCGCACCTGCGGGTGGTACATGAGCGAGGCGGTGGCCGGCATCACGTGCACGTTGCCCGCGAGGCCCGGCGTCATCATGTAGCCGAAGACGTTCCTGCCCGCCTTCAGGTCGCTCACGAAGAAGACCACCTTCTCGTCACGCACCTCGCGGTGCAGGCCCTTGGGGTGCAGGTCCCTGCCTCCGGGCGTACGGCCCACGTCGGCCTCCTCCACCTCGCAGCCGGAGCACAGCGGATCCTCCAGCATCACGTACTCCACGGCGTTCGGCGCGTTGACCTCCAGCTCGACGAAGAGCAGCCCATCCTGCTCGGCGCTCTTGCCGAGCGGCTGGAGCGTCTCCTGGATGCCCGCGCCACCCTGCTCCCGCACCACGCGGTGGTAGCGGCGGTTGATGGTCAGGCCACTGCTGCTCGCCTTCAGGCCCTCGCCCGCGTCCAGGTATGACAGCCGCGCCTCGAGCATCATCCCGGCGCCCTCGCCCTTGCGCGCGACCTGGAGGGTGTGCGGACCCGGCTTCACCGTCAGCGACTCACCCACCATCAGCTCGGGACCATAGAGGTCCTCTCCAGCCCAGGTGCGCTCGCCGAGCGGCTGGCCATCCAGCACGGCGGCCACGGTGGCGCCCTGCGTCTGGCTGGCGAAGCGCGGGAGCACGTCGGCCAGCGCGGACACCACCACCGCTGTGTCACGGGTGCTCTGCCAGTGGCCCTCGCGCCGCTGCTGCAGGAGGAACTTCACCGCGCCGTCGATGAACGGGCTGGACGGCCGCGCGCGGGCGAGCGCCCGGAGCGCCGAGGCCGTGGACTCGATGGGGTCCTTGTCCCACGTGGCCATGGCCGGCTGGATGCGGCCCTGCCACCAGGGCTCCGTCCCGCTGCCGCCGAACACCACCAGCTCGCCCACCCGGTTGGCCGAGCGCTCCAGCTCCTCGGCCAGCGCGGCGGCGTCGTCGTTCTTGCCCGACTCGGCCAGCGCCAGCACCACCAGCGACTTGGTGTAGGCGGACAGCTCGGCCTGCTCGCGCACCTTCTGCGAGAGCGCGGTGAGCATCGAGTCCGACGACTTGCCCGCCACCGCCAGGTTGTAGAGCAGCTTCGCCCGGAGCCCGTCATCCATGTTGCCGTGGGTGAGCGAGGACAGCTTCGCCAGGCCGCGCGTGAGCATCTGGTCCAGCTCCTCGTTGCCGTAGCCGAGCGAGCGCGCCATGGCCAGGCCCTGCACCACGTAGCCCGTCATGGCCGCGTCCGTCTCGTCCTCCTCCCACCAGCCCCAGCCGCCATCGCCGTGCTGGAGCTGGCGCAGGCGCGCCACACCCGCCATCACCATCTTCGGCAGCTCCTCGTGGCGCTGCTTGCGCGGCAGCTTGAGCTGCTCGTACGCCTTCACCGCCACGAGGTTGGGCACGAAGCGGCTCATCGTCTGCTCGGTGCAGCCGTACGGGTAGCCCACGAGGTAGTCCAGGGCGCTCTCGATGGCCGGCGCGATGCCGGTGCTGGCGTAGACGGCCAGCCGCGAGGCCTCGGGGTGGGCGGAGGCCGGAATCTCCAGGGCCAGGTCCACCGGCCCGGTGGAGTCGGAGCCCAGCGAGGCGACGACGGCCTCGCTCAGCAGCGCGCCGTGCGCCAGCCGCGGCACCTCCAGCTCCACGGAGTCGGAGTGGCTGCCCAGCTTGCCGGTGGCGCGCAGCTTCACCTTGCCGTCGGCTCCCACCACCTTGACGGGGAACACCGCCACCGCCTGGTCATTGCCGTCCACCGAGAGGCTCTTCTGCTTCTCCGTCAGCTCGACGCCGGTGGCCTCGAGCGTCACCGTGGCCGTGCCCTTCTGGCTGGTGGAGTTCTCCAGCAGCACGCCGAGCTGCAGCGTGTCGCGCTCGCGGAAGAAGCGCGGGGTGGCCAGCCGCACCTGGAAGTCCTGGTGCACCCGCGCCTTGCCCACGCCGAAGCCCACCGAGGTGTCGGCGGTGATGACGCGCGCCGTGGCCCGCCACGTGGTGAGGTTGTCCGGGAAGGTCACCTTCATCTGCGCCTTGCCGTCCGGGCCCGTGGCCAGGTTGGGCGAGAAGAGCAGCGTGTCCTTGAAGTCCTTGCGCACCTTGCGCGAGAGCGTCTTCAGGTCACCGAAGCCCGCGCGGCTGCGCTGCACCAGCTGGCTCATCTGCTCGCGCACGCTGCGGCCGTAGCCGTAGAAGCGGAACGTGGTGGAGCTGGTGCCACGCACGTTGTCGCGCACCGGGTGGAAGAAGAACTCCGGCAGCGAGGGCGCAATCTCCGGCGAGACGGCGTAGATGGCCTCGTCCACGACGGACAGGGCGATGTCGGCGTTGGCCACCGGCTTGCCGTCCGGCGACTTCACCGACACCGTGAAGGTGCCCGTGTCGCCCGGGGCGTACTTCTCCTTGTCCGCCGTCACCTCCACCTGGAGCACCCGGTCCGTGGGCGGCACGCGCACCAGCAGCTCCTGGCGGAAGGTGCGCCCGGCGGAGATGGCCATGGCGCCCACGTACATGTTGGGCGTCATCTCCTTCGTCACCTTGAAGCGCAGCACCGCCGAGTAGCCCTTGAGCTCGAGCGCATCGCTGGAGAGCACCTCCAGGCCCTCGTGCGTCAGCAGCACGCTGGCCGAGTCGAACGGGGCGCGCACCAGCACCACCGCCTCGTCGCCCACCTTGTAGCGGGGCTTGTCCGAGTACAGCTCGAGCCCGCCCTTGGCCATGGGGATGTCCCCGCCCTTCTCCGTGACGAAGAAGGGCACCGTGGTGGTGATGACCGAGCCCGCATCATCCTTCGCGGTGAGGTGGGCCACGTAGGCCCCGGGCTCGGTGGGCTTCAGCTTCTGCACGCCTCCCGTGGCGGACGCCGCCACCTGGAGCTGCTGCGCGGGCAGCGAGGCCTCGGCCACCGACTCGCCCGTGCGCTTCTGGTACTTCACCTCCACCTGCACCGGGGCGGCCACCGGCTTCTCGCCGTAGTCGCGCGCCACCACCTGGAGCGACACCTCGTCCCCCGGCTCGTAGACGAGCTTGTCCGCCCGCGCCGACAGGAAGAAGCGGCCCACCGTCACGTCCACCGCCTTCTGGCCCCGGGCCGTCTTGCCCGAGCCGTCCACCACCTTGGCCTCGATGGAGTACGTGTAGTCCTGGCCGTCCTTGTGGGTGGGGAAGGCGAAGGCGTACGTCCCGTTCGCATCCAGCTTGCCGGACGTCTCCTGGACGATCTCCCGGCCCGCCGAGGCGCGCTCACCCTCGGAGACGAAGAAGTCCGCCTCCGCGTCCGTGAACTCCGGGATGAAGAAGCGGCTGCGGTACACGGTCAGCTGCACGTCCGCGTTCTTCACCACGCCACCGTGGAAGAAGCGCGCCTGCACCCGGCCCGACACCTCGTCACCCTGCACGTAGGAGGGCCGGCCCAGCTGCACGCTCACCTGGTACTCCGGCCTGGTGAACTCCTTCAGCTTGAACTCGCCCTCGAAGGCCTCGCCCTCCACCTCGGCGCGGATGCGCCAGACGCCCGCCGCCGGCTGCGCCTCCTTGCCCGGCAGCTCGAAGCGCCCGGTGAAGCTGCCATTCGCGGCGATCTCCACCTCCAGCGTGTCCATGGCCGTGCCGCCCGGATCCACCAGGGACACGTCCGCCTTGCCACCCTTCGGCGGCGCATAGGCCGTGCCCGCGCGCGAGCGGATGATGCCCTTGAAGTGCACCTCGTGCCCCGGGCGGTACACCGGCCGGTCCGTGAAGAGGTACACCACCCGGTCATTCGCCGCCCCCGAGTAGAAGGTGGCATCCGCCAGCGCCACGTCGTCGCCCTTGCGCGCCAGCGCCAGCGTCTGCGTGGCCGCCTTCACCTTGGCCTTGAACAGGCCGTCCCCGTCCGTCACGCCCTCGGCGTACGGCTTGCCCTGGTCGTACAGCGTCACCTTCACGCCCGGGAGCGCCGCGCCCGTCGTCTGGTCCACCGCCAGCGCCACCGTCTGCTCGGGACCCTGCCGCACCATCAGACCGATGCGCGACACCACCGCCAGCGTGTAGCCCACGTCCTCGCCCGTCACGCCCTCCACCAGGTAGACGCCGCTCTCCTTCACGCCCAGCTCCAGCGTGCGCAGCGTCCAGTTCCCGCTGTTGCCCGAGTAGCCCTCGCCGTCCTCGCTCTCCTCCGTGGAGGCCGAGTCCGGCACCGTGCCGTCCAGGTCCTCCCGCCAGTAGCTGACGAGCGGATACTCCTTGAGCAGCGGGATGCGGACCTGCTCGCGGGCCGGGGCCGACTGGGCCTTGGACAGGCCCGTGTTGGCCGGCTCGAGCACCGTCAGCGCCGAGGCACGCGCCTTGGGGGATACCGCGTCACGCACCTGCTCGCGCAACGAGGTGGCCGCCGCGCGGTAGCCGCCGGTGAGCACCGTGAAGAGGTGCTTGTCGCGCAGGGTGTTCTTCGTCACCGGACGGTGCAGGTCCGTCTGCCCGAGCATGAAGGCCTCGGGCTCGGGGACGCGGTAGACGCGCATGGAGAGCGCGTTCACGCCGCTGGCCTCGATGCTCACCGTGGGCTGCGTGCCCGGAGCGGCCACCGTCTGCGTGGACAGGTAGAAGCGCCCGCGAGCGAATGCGTCCGGCGCGGCGAGCACGCACAGCACGGCGAACAGCCACTTCAGTCGAGAATCTTCCATCGGTAGAACCCCACGAAATGCGGGTTGTCGTCGCGCGGGCGCCACTTCTCGTCCGGATGCGACAAAAGGTCTTCGAGTCGGAGTCGTTTGACGATTCCCTTGGAACCGCCGGGCCGGCTGTCGGGGCCGGTATGGTAGACGACCTCGGGCCCGATGCCGTCGAGGTCACCCAGGTACACCATCGAGTGGTAGGACATCCCGCGGGCCTCGGGGTCCTCGAAGAAGAGCAGATCTCCCGGCAGGGCCTGCCCGGAGGGGATGCGCACCGCGTTGGCGGACAGGAGCCAGCGCGCGCTGGCGGACGCGCTGAAGGCCGACTCGAGCGGCCCCCGGGCGTCATAGGCACCGGCCGCCACCCGGAAGAGCTTGTCTCCGAGCACGGGCACGGCGGGGTAGTGGTACTTGCGCACGTCCGGCGCGGAGGCGGTGTGGAGCTCGCGGCCCTTGCGCCAGCCCGCCCCGTGGGCCTTGAGGGCCTCCTTGTAGGCGAAGCGCAGGAGCCCGGCGCAGTCGCGGTGCACCTCGGGCCAGTGCGGATCCGGCGTGGGGTACTGCGCGGCGGCCAGCGTCACGAACCAGCGGCGGAACGCCTGCCGGTCATCCTCCGAGTCCAGCTCGACGGCGTCCGGGAAGCCGTCCTTGTCCGTGTCGGAGTCATCCGCCCGCAGGCGCAGCTCCACCGGCGTTTCCGCCACCAGCCCGAGCGCATCCTCCACCCGCAGGGTGCCGTGCACCTCGCCCGGCGTGGTGCCCGCGACGACGGTGCACACCGGGCCATGGGCGCCCGCACCGCACGAGGCCCGTGCGATGGAGGGCGAGAGCGAGAGGCTGGCGCGGGTGGACGGCAGCAGCGGCGCGGAGAGGCCCAGCAGCGAGCGCGGCTGGACGTGGAAGCTCATCGAGGCACTGCCATCGGCGGGCAGCTCGGACGCGGAGCGCTCGACCCGCGCGGAGGTGCGCAGGCCCAGCGCTGGCGCGGCCAGCACGGCGGCGATGGCGAGAGCCCACTTCACGCGGCGGCCCCCTTACTGCTGCACAGGCAGCGGCTGGAACTGGCCGGCCACCCCGGTGCCGTTCACGGCGAGCCCACCGCCATAGGGCGGCAGCTTCTTCATCGCCTCGCACAGCGGCGCCACGCTGGCCTCCACGTCGCCGGTGTCGAAGCCCTGGCTCTGGCCCCGGCCCACGGCCTTGAAGAAGGTGAGCATGGCGTCGGCCGCCTTCGCGGTGTCCACGTAGGCGGTGAGGAAGCGGACGTCACCGCTCTTGCCCACCTGCTGGAAGCCCTTCACGTCGGACAGGGCGGGGCGCTTGCCGAGCCCCGTCTCCACCGCGGCCGTCAGCGACTCCAGGTCCGTGGCCGCCAGCAGGTAGTCCTTCGTCAGCGCCAGGCACAGCCCCTCGGTGGAGTTGCAGAAGGCGGAGACGCCCGGGGCGACGTCCTTCTTGCCGGGCTCGTCCAGCCAGTTCTTCGCCAGCTTGGGGAAGGCCTTGGACGCGGCGGCGCCATCCTTCAGGCCCAGGCCGACCAGGTGGTCGAAGCGCGTGTCCGACACGCCGAGCAGCCCATAGAAGGCCTCGTCGGTGAGGGCGTCCTCCAGCTCATTCGGGAGGACGAGCGCCTTGCGCATGTCCTTGGCGCTGGTGCCGCCCGGGCTGCCGAGCCGCTCGAGGAAGGCCTCGGCATTGGCCGCGCCGAGGCTCGAGAAGAACACCGCGTCCCTGGGCACGTAGGCCAGCGCGCGGAAGGCGGCCACGGTGCCGGGCGAGTCGGAGAGCTCGCCGCCGAGCTGCATCTGTCCCGAGTCCACGTCCAGCCCGAGCGCCACCTGCGACAGGCCCAGCAGCAGCGCCGGAGGGCCGTCCGGCTCGAGCGTCATCAGCGCGGCGAGGCGGTGGCCCTGCAGCTTCTCCACCTCCTTCTTGTAGCCGGCGACGGACTCGACGGACTCACCGCCCTTGCCGAGCGCGAGCGAGAGGGCCTCCCTGGCCAGCTTCACGTCGGTGGAGGCGATGAGCACGTTCTGGAAGGCGGCCACGTGCAGGACGCGGCTGCCGCGCTGCAGCTTGTGCAGGGGGTGGCCCTCGTGCTGCTCGGTGCTCACGCCGTAACCCTTCAGGGTGGAGGCCATCAGCGCGAGCCGGACCACGAACTCCTGGGAGCCATCCACTTCCTTCACCAGCAGGAGGTCGGCGTCGTCGTCGTCATTGTCCACCACGCCGATGGCGGCCGGGCCGGAGAGGGCATCGGCGAGGCGATCCGCGGCGAGCGGGTGCTCGGAGGCGGAGGCCAGGTCATGGCTGAGCGAGAGGGCGCGCTCCATCTGCGCGGAGAGGCTCACGTGCTCGATGGCGTGGCCTTCCACCAGCGCCTTGCCGGGCGCGGTCCGCATGAAGGCGTCCCAGGTGCCCCGGGCATCGGCGGCGGCCACCACCATGGAGCGGGGCGAGTCCAGCACGGATTTGGGCACCAGCGCGGTGGGCCGGTAGATGGCGGCCTTGGGCAGGGACTTCAACAGCTCGGAGGGCGCCGGGCCCTTCTTCGTCTCCTTGTCTCCACCGCCGCAGGTGCAGCCAGAGACCATGGCGAAGATGAGCGCAACTGCCGCGAGTGATCGGCTCCGCATTCTTTCAATCCCCCCCGTCGAGTGTGGGCTCGGGAACGCGCTGTTTCGTAGCACACACATGCCCCGGAAACCTAGGCCCGGGGGGACGCCGTCACCGCAGCGTGGGAGCCAGCAGCACCACCGAATAGCCCACCGCCACCCTCGGTCCTACGTTCTCGTACGAGTGCTTCTGGTCCCCTCGGAAAACCACTACATCGCCCGTCTCCAGGAGGAAGCGCTCGCCGCTGGCCACCAGCGCCATGCGGCCCGACTCGCACACGAGGTATTCACGCGTACCGGGAGTGTGGGGCACGCCCGTCAGCCGCGCTCCCGGGGGCAATTCCATCCGGTCGAACTCCATTCCCGGCAGCGGATCCGGCAGCAGCTTGCGGACGAAGCCCGGCCCCCGCTGCCGCACGGTGAGGCTCTCGCGGGGGTAGTGCCGCGCACTGGCCCGGGGCTTCGCCACCAGCTCCTCCAGGGACACCTGGAGGGCCGACGCTACACGGTGCAACACGGCCAGCGTGGGGTTGCTCGTCCCCGATTCCAGGTTCGCCCAGGTGGCCCGGGGCACGCCCGCCAGCTTCGAGAGCTGCGCCTGCGTCGCCCCTCGCGCTTCCCGGAGTGCCTTGATGTTGCGCGCCAGCCAGCCCGCCAGCTCCTCGTCGCTCATGGGATGGCATTCTGCCAATGCGTTGGCACGGCCACCAACGGATGAGCGGCCCGGGCGTACTTCATCGTGCAAGGAGGAGACACGATGAAGCTCGAAGGCGACTCGTGCCTCCTCCTGGACCCGTGAGCGGGTAGAGCCCACCCGCTCGCGACACGGCGGAGGCCCAGGTTCGCGGTAGATTGCTCTGCTGCTTCGGACCGCGCTCCCCGACTGCCGTGCGTGGCCCGGTGGGGAGGTGCCGTGTGTGCAAGCGTCGTGAGGCTCCACGTCTGACAGCTGGCGCAGCCCGGTGTGTGGTGCTGCTGGGGTCCGTCCTGCTGACCACCAGCGGTTGCGCCACGTGGGCACCGCACCACGGCCGGGGTGGCCTCCACTGCGCGCGTGCCCTCTTGCGCTCGCCCCTGGTGCCGCCTCCCATGACGCCTCGAGAGGCAGGCGGGCCGGAGCGGTTGTACCAGCGCCGCGGCACCCGGGAGTTGGGCTCCGACACGAGCGCCAGCGGGGGAAACGTCTCCCAGGGCCCCGCCTCCTGCGGCGGCCTGGCCGTGCCCCCGGGCTGGCCCGACTTCTCCTCCGGCGGTGAAGCGCTGCTCTCGCCCTTCCTCACGTGCACCTCGCCCGCGGAATACGTCGCTCTGCAACAGCGCGTGGACATGCCCCGGCTGGTGGAGGCCCTGGACGAGTGGAGCGCGGTGCGGCTGGGGGCCCTGGGGCCGGTGCGCCAGGACGCCGCCCCCGTGTTGCAACGCAAGCGCGCCGCCTTCCTGGTGAGCGCCACCGAGCGCTACGGGCCGTTCCACGCCGAGGTGTTCGCCCTCTTCGTGCTGCACTCGGCCCACGACGACGAAGTGGACGCGGTGCTGCGGCTGCTGGCCAAGGACAAGCAGTTGGGGCAGACGCTGGCCCTCATGCCCGCCGTGCGCCAGGAGTTGGAGACGCGCGGCCTGCCCCTCTCCCGCTACCCGGAGCGGGGCGAGCAGTCCGGGGACGTGCTGCGGGGCCTGGGCCGTGCCGCCCGGGACGCGCTCGCCACCAGCTCCCTGGTGGACGGCGGGCGCTACCTGGAATTGACGCAGAGGTGGGCGCAATTGCCCCCGCCCTATCAGCACGCCGCCCGCGAGGTGGAGCGCGCCCTGGCGCTGCGCCACTTCTCGCCAGGCAGTGTGGCGCTGGGCACCTTCGATTCCATGACATTCGGAGTGCCGCTGGGCTTCTACTCCCTGGTGGCGGGCACGGGGCAGGGCGCGCACTCGCTGTCCCTGGGCCACTACGAGCAGGCCACGCGCGAGCTGGCACCCGCCCTGCTGCTGGGCACCCTGTATGTTGGTGGCAAGGGCCTGCGTGCCCTGTCCCAGGCTCGGGCCACGCTGGGGCCCCAGGCGGTGCAGGTGCGCCTGCGGGAGCTGGCGCGGCAGGTGGAGGACAGGCTGGGGGTGAACGGCCTGAAGGAGCTGGTCCGGGACATTCGCGCGAGCCGGGAGGCAGGCGAATTCGTGGCGGTGGGAGGCGTGGACGCCGCGCTGGCGCTGCGCGAGGCCGGGGGGGATGTGGCCCGGGCGCAGGCACTCATGTCCCGGGCCCGGCCCGGAGCTACCGGCGCCCCGGCGGTGGAGAGCCGCGCACCGCAGGGCTCCAGGCAGGTGGCCCGCGGGGCGGATGACGCCGCACGCGCCCCCCTGGAAGCCGGAGCCATGGAGCGCGCCGGGGGACTGGCCTCTCTGGTGGACGAGGCGGCGGGCCTCACCCGGGAGGTGGTGGAGGCGCGGCTGGCGCTGGTGGAGGGAGAGTCCTCGGGCGCGCGGCTGCCCCGGGACGTGGCGGCGTTGGAGCGGCAACGGCCCTCGCCCGACGCTCCACCGCCCGGAGCCGAAGGCAACCCGCGTTGGGGCGAGTACGTTGCCTATTACGAGAACCGCCTGGGAGAGCTTCGACAGGGCAAGGCCGCCAAGGGGCCCCTGCGCTGGGTGGACTATGAGCAGTTGTGGACGAGGTTTGCCCGGGGGCTGGCCTTCGAGCGCTTCATGGTGGCGTTGCTGGAGGCCGACGCGAAGCGGCCCCGGGCAGAGCGCCGCTTCCTCGGAGCATTCATCCAGCCGCGTGTCCAGCGCTCCGTGGGAGTCTGGAAGCCGGAGAGTGGCCTGCGCTACGCGGATGTGCTCGTCATCGAGGAGGGCGGGCCCGCGGGAGTACCTCCTCGCGTCGAGACCTTCAGCTTCAAGAGCCGCGATCTGTCCGCTTTGGAAGGCAGGGCTCTGAGAGGGCAGATGATCGAGGATGCGCGCGAAGCGCTCCAGAAGTACGGAGGGGTGCTGGACATCCGTCGGCCCTCCCTCCAATCTCGTTTGCACCAGGGGAGCGAGGTGTCCATCCAGCGGGTTCGCCTCGTCTATGACGGGAACGAGCTCAAGCCCGACAGTGCGAAAAACTTGAATGCAGCCATGCTAGCAGCAGAGCTCCAGGTTCCAGGAGTGGAGGTGCTGGTGCAATGAAGGTGCTGAAGTTTCATGGCGTGAAGAGTGAGGACTACCTCTGGCTCTCCTTCAAAGGCGCCTTTGACCCACGGGCGGCACGGGAGACCGAACTGGAGCCCTTCTTCCACGCGCTGGAGGCGCATGCTGACGGGTGGATGCCGGACGCCGTCGAGGGCAAGCGGCGGCGCAAATACGCCCGTGCCGCCCTCTGGAAAGCCCTCGAGGAGGCACGCGACGGCAACCTCACGTCCCTTGGACTCTATCGCACGCAGTGGCCCGCGCTGGACATGACACTCTGGCTCTGGCTGCCCCCCCAGCCTCCCACGCTGGAGGTCTGGCTCAATGTCAAACCGCTCTCCTTCTTCGCGGAGGCGGAGCGCTGCCGCCACTTCGTGGAGATGGTACGCGCCTGGGCCTGCCGCTACCCGGTCCCCCATGCTATCGCCCATAGCAGTGATGACACGGAGCTGGCGGGTTTCCCTGACTTCGGCCGCGACAAGGAGACCTGGTACCGGGATGGCTTCGACAAGGTGTACGAGGTGGGCTGGCTCAACGTCTTCGGCCCCAGGCTGGTGGAAACGGTGGGCCGCGAGCGCGTGCTGTCCACGCCGGCTCACCGGGTGGAGGAGTTGCCCAACGGCTGCGTGCTGCTGATGACGTGGCCCACCGCCGCGGACTTCGCCAGCGACGAGGCGCGCCTGGCCCAGGCCCGTGCCCACGCCCACCTTCGTCCGGACCTGGACTTCGACACGCTCCTGCGCACCCTGCGCGAGCGCAGCGCCACGCTCGCCCCCGTGGAGCCCCGCTTCCACCCTGACGTGGCCCCGCTCCTCTCTCGCGTGGTGGACCACACCGCCAGTCACGAGCGCCAGCGCACCATCTCCGGGCTCAACACCTGGCAGCCGCCCGAGCCCGAGGAGTGGCGCCCCGCCGACGCGGCCCTGCCCCCGGACGTGGATGACCCGGTGCGCGCCCTGGAGCATTACGGCACCCTGGCCGAGCACCTCGTGGCCCTGCTGCACACGAAGGTGCCCTCCGTCTTCGACGAGACGCCCGAGTCCCTCACGGACGTGGACTTCTACTTCTGGCGCGAGAACTTCCCGAGGAGCCGCCTGCGGGAGAACATCGAGGCGTACGCGGTGCCCGCCATTGGTGCGTACCTGGGCGAGGTGCTGGTGAGGAACCTGGGCGGGCGGTGGATACCGCGCCAGAAGCTGGAGGAAGCCCAGGTGCGGGTGGGCAGCCGGGTGTGGTTGCCCTTTGTCCGAGCCCGTCACTACATGGCCTCGCGCCAGGCGCTGTTGGACTACTCCCTCACCCGGCTCTACCGCGTGGCCGCGCGCCACCGCTCGTGAAGAAGAACAGGCTCACGTCAGCATGGCGGGCTCGAGCTCCACCTTCATCCAGCCCGGCTTGCGCGCGTCGAAGGAGCGGTAGGCGTCCAGGGCGCTCGTCAGCGGCTGCACGTGCGAGAGGATTTCCGTGGGGTCCACCGCGCCCGCGCGCACCAGCTCCATCAGGTGGGGGATGTACTTGCGGTGGTTGCAGTTGCCCATGTTCAAGGTCAGGTTCTTGTTCATCGCCTGGCCGAGCGGGAACGTGCGCATCTGCTGCGGGTACACGCCGATGATGGCCAGTGTCCCCGCCTTGGCGAGCGCCTCCACCGCCCACATCACCGCCTGGGCCGGTGCGTCACCCGGCACCCAGTTGTCCCCCGCCGGGTTGGTGTGCGGCGCCACTTCCTTCAGCTCGCGCTTGAACTCGGCCTTCTCCTTGCGCGCCTCCTTCGCCGCCGGCCCGTGGTGCGCGTGCATGGCGTCCACGCCCACCGCGTCGATGGCCCGGTCCACGCCGATGCCGCCCGTCAGCCGGAGGATGGCCTCCACCGGATTCTCCGCGTCGAAGTTGATGACCTCGGCGCCCAGGTTGCGCGCGGCCTCCAGCCGGTCCGCGTGGCAGTCGATGGCGAAGATGCGCCCCGCGTCCATCAGCTTCGCGCTCAGGATGGCGAACAACCCCACCGAGCCGCAGCCGAACACCGCCACCGTGTCCCCGGGGCTGATCTCCGCGAGGTCCGCCCCGAAGTAGCCCGTGGGGAAGATGTCCGAGAGCAGGATGGCCTGCGCGTCCGTGACCTCGTCCGGAATCTTCACCAGCCCCACGTTGGCGAAGGGCACCCGTGCCTTCTCCGCCTGCAACCCGTGGAAGGGCCCGCTCATCTCCGGCCCGCCGAAGAACGCCGTCCCCGCGCGCTTGCCGTTGGGGTTGGCCACGTCGCACTGCGCGTAGTACCCCGAGCGGCAGTACGAGCACGTGCCGCAGGCGATGGTGGACGGAATCACCACCCGATCTCCCACGCGCAGGTTGCGCACGTCCGGGCCCAGCGCCTCGACGATGCCCACGCCCTCGTGCCCGAGGATGGTGCCCGGCCTCATGCCCGGCATGGTGCCGCGCACGAAGTGCAGGTCCGTGCCGCAGATGGCGCTCGCCGTCAGCTTGACGATGGCGTCCGTGTCCTGCTGGAGGACGGGCTCCGCGACGTCCTCGAGCCGGATGTCTCCAATGCCATGAAAGACGACTGCCTTCATTGCCGCTCCTTCCCCCCGCGGGGCTCCAGGCGCTGAGCGCGCTGGCGTCGGAATCTCCCCGCTAGGGGTGGCCACGCGCCCTGTCCGGTGCCAGACGGAGGCGCTTCCTCTCCTGGAGGGCGGGCGGCGCGGCTAGCGGCCGACGTGCAGGGCGAGCCGCTTGCCGAAGACGCGGCGGAAGAGGGCCGTCTCGCGCTCCACCGTCCACAGCTCCAGGTCCACCGGCTGGCGCGACTTGAAGTGCAGGGACACCGCGTCGCGGCCATTGACGGCCCGCAGCTCCTTCACCGGTTGGTGATGGCTGCTGTCCAGCGCGTTGGCCACCCGCAGCAGCGTGGCCAGCTTGCGCACCAGCCGGGCCTCCGTGGTGCTCAGCCCCTCCATGCCCGAGTGGTTGAGCTCCGGCGGGCTGCGCTGGTGGTAGCGCGCCACCCGGGCCACCAACTCGCGCTCGCGGTCCGCCAGGCCGGGGATGTCGCCGTTGTGGATGAGGTAGTAGGTGTGTTTGTGGTGGCGCTCGTAGCTGACGGCGTTGCCCACGTCGTGCAGCAGCGCGGCCGTCTCCAGGTACGGCCGGCACGAGAGCGGCAACTGGTGCAGCGCCGCCAGGTCGTCGAAGAGCCTGAGGGCGAGCGACGCCACCTGCCGCGCGTGCTTCTCGTCGAAGAGCAGGCGCCGCCCCATGGCCACCGCCGCGTCCGCCAGCGAATGGTCCTCGCGCGTCTCGTCCTGCCGGTACATCAGGTCCACCAGCAGCCCGTCGCGCAGGCCCCGGTTGACGCCGGTGACGGTCTCCACGCCCAGGTGCTTCGCCACCCGCTCGAGCACGGTGGCGCCCGCCACGATGATGTCCGCGCGCCTCGGGTCGAAGCGCTTGCGCCGCCGCTCGGGCGTCATGTCCGCCAGCGTCTCCACCGCGTTCGTGAGCTGGCGCACGGAGACGTGTCCGGTGCCCTCGCTCGCCGCGAAGCCCACCACCGCGTTGATGGTGCCCGAGGAGCCCAGGGCCACCCGGGGCAGGTTGGGCAGGCGCTCGGGGATGGATTTGCGCATCTGCTCCTCCACGTAGCTGCGCATCAGCCGCAGCTGCTTGGGCGTCACCTTCCCGGCCGCGTCGAACATCTCCGTCAGCCGCACCGAGCCCAGTGCCAGGCTCCACAGCTCATCCGGCTTCTCTCCCGTGGCGAGCACCACCTCGGTGGAGCCCCCGCCGATGTCCACCAGCAGCGAGCGCGTGTGCGGCGGCTTGCGGTGCAGCACGCCGAGGCAGATGAGGCGCGCCTCCTCCTTGCCGCTCACCACCTCCAGGTTCAGCCCCGCCTCGTCGCGCACCCGCTGGACGATCTCATCGCGGTTCTTCGCGTCGCGCATGGCGCTGGTGGCCACCGCGCGCACCCGGGCCTTGTGCCGCCGGCACAGCGCCGCGTAGCGCCGCAGCGTGGACAACAGCCGGGCCGCCGTCTCCTCGGGCATCTCCCCGCTGGTGAAGACGCCTTCTCCGGGGCGGATGGGATCTCTCTCCTGGTGGAGCGTCTCCAGCGAGCCTTCCGCGTCCGGCCGGGCCAGCTCCAGGCGCACGGCGTTGGTGCCCACGTCGATGGCGGCGAGCACGGGCTGTTGGGGGGAGGTGGGCATGGGGTGGGCGCTCAGAATGGTTGCGGCTCGAAGGATAGGGCCTCCACTGTCGGGCGGCCCACCTTTTACCTGGGCTTCTTGACAGGTCCGTGACGTGACGTCACGGGGCCGTCACGTGTCCTCACCCGACACCTGCCAGACTCCAGGCCCGTGGAATTCAATGACTCGCAGCTCTTCATCAACCGTGAGCTGTCCTGGCTCGCCTTCAACGAGCGGGTCCTGGACGACGCGCGCTCCCGGGAGCTGCCGCTCTACGAGCGGTTGAAGTTCTTCGCCATCGCCTCCTCCAACCTGGACGAGTTCTTCATGGTCCGCGTGGCGGGCCTGAAGCAGCAGCTGGCCAGCGGGGTGGCGGAGCCCGCGGCGGACGGCCTGCTCCCCGCCGAGCAGCTGAGCGCCATCAGCGAGCGGGTGCACGCCCTGGTGGATTCGGCCTCCCGGCTCTGGACCGAGGAGCTCCTGCCGGGGCTGCAGGCCGCGGGCGTCTCCATCCTCACGCGGGACAAGCTGACGGCCGAGCAGAAGCTGGCCGCGCGCACCTCCTTCACCACGTCCGTCTTCCCGGCGCTCACCCCGCTCGCGGTGGACCCGGGCCACCCCTTCCCGCACCTGCGCAACAAGTCCCTCAACGTGGCGGTGCTGCTGCGGCGCGAGGGTCCCAAGCGCCGGCGCAACATTCGGGGCACCTCGCTGGCCGTGGTGCAGGTGCCGAGCGTGCTGCGCCGGCTCGTCCCCATGCCTGGCGAGAAGGGTCTGGCCTTCCTGCTGCTGGGCGATGTCATCGCCCTGTGCGCCGCCGAGCTCTTCCCCGGCTACGTCGTGGAGCACGCCGCCGCCTTCCGCGTGACACGCAACTGGGACCTCAACGTGGACGAGGAGGAGAGCGAGGATCTGCTCTCCACCCTTCAGGAGGAGCTGCGCCGGAGAGACAGAGGCGCCGCGGTGCGCCTGGAGCTGGATGCCTCGGCCAGCCCGCAGATGGAGTCCCTGCTGACGGCGGCCCTGAAGCTGGGGCCCATGGACGTGTACCGGCAGCAGTTTCCGTTGCAGCCCTTGGACCTGATGGCGCTCACGGAGCTGGACACGCGGCCGGAGCTGCGCGTGGAGTCCTTCACGCCCACGGTGCCCCCGGTGCTGCGCGACGTGGAGTCCATCCTGGACGTCATCACCGGGCGCGACATCCTCCTGCATCACCCCTACGAGTCCTTCGACCCGGTGGTGCGCTTCCTGGAGGAGGCCGCCGAGGACCCGGACGTGCTGGCCATCAAGCAGACGCTGTACCGCACCAGCGGGGACAGCCCCATCGCCCGGGCGCTGTCGCGCGCGGTGGAGAATGGCAAGCAGGTGGCGGTGCTGGTGGAGATCAAGGCCCGGCTGGATGAGGCCAACAACATCGCCTGGGCGCGGAAGATGGAGGAGAGCGGGGTGCACGTCGTCTACGGGCTGATCGGCCTGAAGACGCACGCCAAGGTGGCGCTGGTGGTGCGCCGCGAGGGCCACGGCATCCGCCGCTACGTGCACCTGGGCACGGGCAACTACAACCCCCACACCGCGCGCCTGTACACGGACCTGTCCCTCTTCACCTCGCGCGAGGAGATAGCGGACGACGTGAGCGCGCTCTTCAACATGCTCACCGGCTACGCGGTGGCCCCGCAGTGGAAGCGGCTGGCCGTGGCGCCCATGGGCCTGCACGAGAAGGTGCTCGCGCTCATCCAGCGCGAGGCGGACAAGGCCCGCAAGGGCGAGCCCGCGCGCATCGTGGCGAAGATGAACTCGCTGGTGGACTCCACCGTCATCCGCGCGCTCTACGCGGCGAGCCAGGCGGGGGTGGAGATTGAATTGCTGGTACGCGGCATCTGCTGCCTGCGGCCCGGGGTGCCCGGGGTGAGCGAGCGCATCCGCGTGACGAGCGTGGTGGACCGCTTCCTGGAGCACAGCCGGGTGTTCGCCTTTGGGGCGGGCAGCCACCCCGAGGTGTGGATGAGCAGCGCGGACTGGATGCCGCGCAACTTCCTGCGCCGCATCGAGACGATGTTCCCCGTGGAGGATCCGGCCATCCGCCAGCGGCTGCTGGACGAGGTGCTGGGGGTGGCGCTCCGGGACAACGTGAAGGCGCGGAGGCTGCAGGTGGACGGCACCTACGCCCCGGTGGGCCGGGAGGGCACGGCGGTGCGCAGCCAGGGGGTGCTGATGGAACTGGCCCGGCGCAACAACCAGCCGGACACCAAGCCCCTCCAGGCGCTGCGCCACGCGACGGCCCCGGACGCACCCGTGCCCGTGCGCCAGGTGCCCCAGACGGGGAGCTGACCCGGTCCCCACCGGGAAGGTGGGGTGGCATCTCATTCTGGGATGGTCACTTTGTTACCCATGGCGTATGTCATGGGTAATGGAACTTTTCCAGGCGGGGGCACATTGGGCAGGCCGGAGGGAGTCCGCCGAGGCGTGTGCCCGGCGCGTGGCGGTGCTCTTCCAGCAGCTGGGACGGTGTGATCCGGCCTATGCGCGCTGGTTCGAGTACGCGTACTCGCGCAAGCACTCGCTCCAGCTGCCGTTCGAGCCCACCGCCGAGACGTTCCTCCGCTTCTTCGAGCGCAGGAAGTACCGGCTGGCGCGCGAGGTGTTCACCTTCGATGCGTGGACGGGACAGGAGCAGCAGGGGCGGGGAGGGATGCTGAGCTTCATCTGCGGCTCGAATGAGACGTTCTATCCCAACGGGTGCCTGCTGCATCTGCCTCGGGAGGAGCCGGCCGCCAGCCGGGTGCTTACCGTCTCCGTGCTGAAGGAGGTGGTGCGCGCCATGGTGCTGGCGTGGGACCCGGACGGGTGCGCGGTGATTCCGGAGGGAGACCGGGGCGCGAAGAAGACGATGGAGGACGGAGGCGCCTGCCTCGGGTGGCTCACGTACGTCTCGGGCCGGCGGGGCAGGGTGCCGCCCCTGCCGAGGCCCGCGCGTGCCGAGCCGATGGAGGAGCAGGGCACGCTCATCATCCTCACGCCGGAGCGCTTCTCCCTGGAGAACCCGGCGCATGTCTCGCTGGCCGGGCGCGTGCGCGAGCGGCTGGAGAAGGCCGGCCTGCTGGCTCCGCTCCCGGGTTGAGACGGGCGGGGCGGGGTGCTCAGGGGCAGGTTCCGCCTTCCCGGGGGGAGCGGGTCACCGCACTCAGGGAAAGCGCACGCCGCGCACGGTGAAGGTGCGCGCTCCACCCGCCTCGCGCAGCTTCAGCAGGAAGGTGCTTCGTAACTGCTTCTTCTCCGGCGCCTCCGCTTCCACCACGAGCCGCGCCTGGTCTCCCGGCATGAGGAGCTTGGATTGCCACACCCGCGTCACCCGCAGCCGGACGCCTTCCGTGCTGACGAGCTCCGCCCCCTCCGTCGTCCAGGCCAGGTCACTCGTGTTCGTCACGTACAGTTCTACCGCCATCTGCTGCCGTGCCTCGGCTCGGTAGCTCCAGGCCTCTATCACCTCGAGCGGCGATCCGGGACGTTGGGTGAGGCTGCTCTTGAGCTCGCGCGCCAGGATGCCCAACCCCTTCTTCACCAGCCCGGCCTCCAGCAGTCCCTGGAGACTTCCGGAACACGGCCCCTGCGGACGGGCACGCTCCTGCGCCAGCGCGGCCTCGCACCGCTCGGCCCGCTCGCGTTGCTGCCGGGACTCCAGCTGCAACGACTCCCCCGAGCGGGGCTGGCGGTACACCCGCACCTGGTGCTCGGCCCGCGGCGCGTCCTCCACCAGCCGGAAGGTGACGCCGCCAGGCACCTGCCCATCCGCGAAGCGCACCGTCACCCGCGGCGGCCTGTCCGGCGGCGGCGCCTGCGTGGGCAGCAGCATCACCATGCCCTCGGCCTCGTTCACCGCCACCTTCATCCCCTGCCCGTCCTCTACCTGCACGCCACCGGGCTGCAGCGGCGTGTCGAACACCAGCGTGGTGGACTGGTGGGGGCGGATGCGCACCGGGTGCTGCTCCCCGGCGTTCTCCGCCGTCAGCTCCAGGAGGCGTTCGTCCGGCGTGTCCCATTCCACCCCGTGGGGCGAGGCGGGTGTGGAAACGAGGAGCGCGAGCAGCAGGGGGGCGGCGAGCAGTGTGGACATGGGGGTGACCTCCAGAGTGGCCCACACTAGCAGGTCCTCGGAAGTCGGCCCCTCCTGTTCCTCCCGTCAGTCGCCGCGCGGCTTCTATTGGTCTTCGTACCGCGACGCCTCGCCGAAGCGTTTCACCGGACGCAGAGCCGTCGAGATGCTGCGGACGACGGCGGTGTCCTGGCCACTGCCCTCCTCCTTCTCCCAGCCCCAATACCGCCCGGACGTCACCTCCAGGCACACCGGATAGGCCTGGCCCTCGGGGGTGTACGCCTGGGTGAGGCGCGCCTGCACCCGCTCGCCGAAGAGCAACTGGCCGGTGAACAGGGTGTCGCGCGGCAGCTTGCCCCAGTGGTCCTGGCCATTGAGACGCATCGTCACCAGGCCCGGCCTCACGGTGGTCGTCGCCTTCCCCGGAAACGGGTGAATGGTGACTCCCTCGGACTCGCGCGTGAGCTCCAGTTCCTTCATGGCCTGCTGCGCACCGGGGGGGCACTCGGCGGGAGGGGGCAGCGGGGGCGTGGGCAGCACCTGGGCGGTGGTGGCGGGGCTGGGGCAGCCGGTGGCCAGGGCGCAGCCGAGCACGGCCGCGCCCACCTTCGTGGTCGTGGAGCCCGTCTGCTTCGGGAGGGTGGGAGTCTTGGCTTCCTTCGCTGGAGTCTTCACGCGCGTCTCTGGAGGCGGCGTCGCAGGGGCGACGGGCGCGGGGGTTGCCGCCCCAGGGGGCGTCGCGCCAGCGTCACCTTCTGGCCGCTTCCACGGGGAAGCCACTTCCTGGCCACCCGGCTCCAGGCTGATAGGAAGGAACTCCCCGGGTAGGCTGGCGCGAGGTGTCTCCAGGGGTGACGCGGTGCGCACGGCGGCGGGAGGCGGGGGACGCATGGCGAGCCACAGGCCCAGGCCCAGCGCGAGCACCGCACCCGCGGCCAGCAGCGCCCGGCGCGAGCGGGCGGCGGGCCGCGCGGCTTCCCGGACGCGCGGAGCCGGCGGTGTCACCGCCGGGGCCTCGTCCACCGCTCGCGGCACCTCGGGCCCGGCGAGCGGCAGGGCTTCTTGCGCCGCCACTGGGGGCACGGCCACTTGCGGTGTCACCTCGGGTGCCTCCCCTTGCGCGGGCGGCGGCACGGGCGGCTCCACGGGCGCCGTGCCCGCGGCGGGCGCCTCGGGCGGCGCCTGCGGGAGCAGGGTGGACACCTCGTCGGGCGCCCGCGGTCTGCCGCGCACCGGCACCCGGGCGTAGGAGGCCCGCCGCTCGTAGAGCGCCAGCACGTCCGCCCCCCGCCACATGTCGCCCTCGAGCACGGTGGTGGCGTGGTGCGGCCCCCAGGCCTCGCACAGCGGCTCCCGCCACGTGTCGTCCGCCTCGTTCAACGCTTGCGCGAGCGCCGCCTCCACCGCGAGCGCGTCCGGGTAGCGCTCCTCGGGCACCTTGCGCAGCATGCGCCAGCACACCTCGCCCAGCGCCCGTGGCACCCGGGGGTTGCATGCGTGCGGCACCGGCGGCTCCTCGTGCAGGACGGCATGCACCAGCTCGCCCTCGCGGCCCCGGAAGGGCAGCGCGCCGGTGAGCGCGAGGTAGAGCTCCACGCCCAGCGCCCACACGTCGTCACCCGGGCAGGCCCGCGAGTCCTCCAGGCCGCGCCAGGCGCGCCACACCCGGGGGCTGAGGTAGGACCAGGTGCCCGGAGGGAAGGCGCCCGTCAACCGGGGGGCGCCCTCGTAGGTGGCCACGCCGAAGTCCACCAGCACCACCTGCCCCTCGCCATGCACCAGCAGGTTGGCCCCCTTCACGTCGCGGTGCACCACACCGGCCGCGTGCACCACCGCCAGCTGGCGCGCGCCCTGGCCGAAGAGGTGCGCCACCTCGAGGGCACAGGGGTTGTGCACGCGCGTCCACACGTCCAGCGGCAGCCCACGCACCAGGGGCATGACGAGGAAGAGGTAGAAGGGCTGGTGCTCGGGCCACACGCCCTCTTGCACCAGGGGCAGGCCGCCCACGCTGCTGAGCTTGAGCATGACGTCGCGCTCGCGCCAGGCCCAGCGCGCCGTGCGCGGCAGGAAGAGGAACTTCACCGCGTACAGCACGCCCCCGCGCGAGGCGCGGAACACGGTGCCCTGGCCGCCGGTGCCCAGCCGCGCCTCCAACGTGTAGCCGGCCACCACCAGGCCCGGCCGGGGGCGCCAGGGGGAGGCCTCCTCCTCCAGGGGCTCCACCGCTCCTGGCCGCTGCTGCTCCTGCCCACCGCTCCGCGTGCTGGCTTCGCTCATGCACACCACCTCCGAGGTGGGCCAGCCTACAGGACGGCTCAAGGCGTGCGGATACACAGGGTGCCAGTCATTGTCCGGAGCCGCTCGCGCCCGTCCACGCGGTGGACAGGCCCCTGCTGAAGCACCCGGGAATGCCACCGGGGTGGGCTTGACTGGTAGACGTCTACCAGTGGTGTGGTTCCATGTGCGCATGTGTGCCCCTGGAGTGGTAGACGTCTACCAGTGCCCCGGTGGTAGACGTCTACCCGTGTCGAGCAGAGGGCTCGTCTCCCCGCGTCAAAACCGCCCATGCGCACGCATCTGGCTGTCGCGGGCAGGGGCTCCGCCGGGAAGGTCCACCTGGGTGCGTATACCTGGGGAGGGGTTCTTGGCCCCCCTCGTCCCCTGCCGGGTGCGTTCCACTTGCCCGGAATCGGTGTTCCACATGGCCGGAACCTGACGGCGCTGACACACTGGGGCGGGGGCTTCTCCACTCGGGCAAGGGCCTCGCCACGGCGTGCCTCACGCATCCCGTGTCCCTTTCCGGCTCGTCCAGGTGAGGAGGTGCACCATGTCCGCCCGTCGTGGTGATGCATCCACCGCGTGCGCACGGCCGCCCCCAGCACTGACGGTTTTCCCGCCGGCGCGCGCAGGCATCCTCCTGGTCAACTCGAGTCCCGGCTTCGGAGCATCGGCACCTGGGAAGGCCAGCACGGGCCCGGAGCCGGTGGTTTCGGCGCACAGCGGGGGGGAACCGGAGGAGGGAAGGGGAGGGAACAGGCGCCAGCCACATTGGGCCAGAGGACTCCAGGTCCTCGTGCTCGCAAGCTGCCTCGTGGTCAGCATGAGTGCGGCCGGCGAAGAGCCGAGACGAGTGAGGGTGACGCTCTCGGCCAACGCACATGCGCGAGCCAAAGCCTCCAACCCCCGCCTGGAAGACTGGAAGGAAGGCGCGCTCTCCCTCCGGGTGGTGGACCCCGGCCGCCTCGTGGTGAAGGCAGGCGATGAAGTCATTGCCGCGGGCGAGCTGAACTGGGGGGAGGACAAGCGGCTGCGGGTGGACCCGAGCACGGCCCAGGCAGCAGCGCTGCCCCGGGTGGTGAGCCGCGAGCCAGGCCGGGAGGAGGTGGAAGTAGACATCCCTGAGGGCATTGGCGCTGGGGCCATGCTCACCCTCACCTACGAGTGGGGCTGGGACTATCGGGACACGCCCGCCCTGGAGCGCTCCTGGCGCCTCCCGCCCGTGGAAGACATTCCACCCGAGTGGCTGGAGGACGAACGGGTTGAAACGGAGCGGGAGTACACGCCCGAGGACGGGGAGGACAGGGCGCTCACACTCCTCTGGGCGCAGGAGGCTTCCTTCCCCGTGCAGGTGGACCCGGAGCGGCCCGAGCTGCTCTGGGTGGCCGGATACGCCTCGCGGGAGGAGATTGCCTCGCGTCTCTTCGGGGATGCCGCGGCGGCGGGCGCTTTCGACATCGAGCCCCGAGCGCCACCCTCCAGCGCGCTGGAGGGCTTCCCGGTCTGCGTGCGCGTACGCCACCCTCCAGCGCTCGTGCCACAGTTACTCGCCGCCATGCGCGGTGCCCTGGAGGCGCAGCTGGAGGCGGATGTCGCCTGGAGCCGCTCCCTGCTCTCGGCGGCCTCGCTGGATAGGGCCGCGGCCGCCACGGTGGTGGAACGCGGCCTGCGCTGGGCCCAGCGCTCGGACATTCCGGACGGGGCCGGGCAGAGCTACTTCGACCGCTACCTCCAGGCGCTCGGCCCCTGGCGGGACGAGGACTGGCCCTCCCTCGGCGAAGCCGCGGAGCCCCTGCGCAAGGCCGTCGCCCTGCGCTCCAGGCGCTTCAAGACGAGCTACAACGTCACGGATGGCTCGCCCGCCCTCGCTCCGGGCAGTGTGGTGGGCCGCTTCTATTTTCCCGACGGCTCCAGCGTCCAGGTCCGCACCCAATTGCTGCTCACCGAGGAGACGTCGCTGGAGCGGGCGGAGCTACGGGTGCGCAACGCTCCCCGAGGCACACCGCGCGTCATCCTCCTCGGCAAGGACGGGCGCTGGCGCGGCTACAGCGCCGAATTCAACACCCCCCCCGGAGCTCCCGGCCCGCTCGAGAGCCCCGAGGGCAACGCCTCCTGGTACTACCCGGGCACGCTCCTCATCCGCCCGGGGGACTGGCGGCCGGGGTTGGGAGCCAGTACGGGCGAGGTGGCGGCCCTGAGGCGGGAGCTTCTCCAGACAGCCCTGGCCGCGGCGACACCGCAAGAGCCCCGGCCTCTGCTCGCCCTCGACCATGACGTGCTCTCCCTGCTCACCCCGGACGAGCGCCTGGGCGTCTTCAACACCGTCCTCTCGGGCCCGGCACTCACCTCGGACATGAGGGAGGACGCGGTGCACCTGCTGACGCGGGTGCTGCTGTCCACGCCGGACGGGGAATTCCCCCCTCTGGAGCGCAAGCTCACGTCGAGTGGGGCGCTGGAGAAGCTGCTCGGCGGCAACGCGCCGGAGGCGAAGGTGCTGCTGGGACAGGCCTTCACCCAGAAGGCGCTCGCCTCATTCCCCCTCGTGCTGGACGTCCTCGAGTCCCTGCCTGCCTTCCACCTGGGACGTGAGGGCGAGACGACCCACCTGCTCAACGTGCCTCATGGGCAGGTGTCCACGGTGTTGGTGGCGCCAGAGGCGTGGGAGGCACGGCAGGGGGTACGCCTGGGCGCCGAACCCGCCCTGCCCGGAGAAGCGGTGGGGCCCGCAAGGCGCATGGCCTTGTACTTCCAGCCGGTGCGGCAGGAGTTCCAGGCGCGCTACCTGTCCTCGGTGGACGAGCTGCCGCGCAGCCGGGCCCTGCACCCGCTGGAGTGGGTACGGGTGGAAGTCCATGGGCCGCGGCCTCGCACGCACCTGATGACGGCCATGGAGCTGGCCCTGCTCGCTTCCACGCCGGACACGTCGCTGGTCTGGTCGACGGTCGGCCGCGTCAGCGAGTTGCACATGGTGTACGGCGCCGTGTCGGCGCTCTCGCGGGCGCCGCTGCTGGCGGGAGCGCCAGCCACGGCAGCACAAGGCGGCACGCTGGCGGCCGCACGCGGAGCGGCGGTGCGCCTCTTCGTGGGCCGCATCTCGCTGGTGGCGGCGCTGGCGGCGGTGGACACGTACCGGGACGAGCTGTCGCGAACGCCCGAGGGACGGGCCTTCCTCGCGGTGCATGACGTGGCCATGGTGGTGCTGGCCGGCCGGGACATCCACAAGCTGGCCACCTCGGGCATCGGACGCGAGCTGGTGCACCGGAGCAGACTGGCGTTGAGCGCGGCGGGCGCCCGGGCCTCGTCCGGACTGCGCGAGTCGCTGGAGTCCGTCCAGGCCCTGGTGAAGACGCTGGAGCGGATGCACGCCGAGGGCAAGGCCGTTGCGACACCGGACGGGCTGCGGTTGTCCCTGCCTGGCGGCGCCGAGGCCTTCAAGCAGGCCTTCTTCGCCATACGAGGGGAAATGGCCGCCGCACGAGCCCTCGGCGGCATTCGCGGCGCGGGGCTCGCGGCCCAGGAGGCCGAGAAGACGCTGGAAGCGTTGAAGCTGCTGGCGGCGGAGAGCCAGGAGATGGCGCTCGCCTACGGTGCGGTGGCGCGGCGCGCGGCGGCCTTGCCGGCCGACAAGGCCCAGGCATACCTCGCCGCCGTGGAATCGCTGCGCTCCTCCGCGCGCGGTGCGGCGAAACCGACCCTTCCGGGATTGCTGCACCGCTCTGGAGCGCCAAGCCTGAAGGATCCGCTCGCCTTCATGAGGGAAGCCGAGTGGCTCGTCAGTCACGCGGAACTGGATGCCGAAGCTATCGTTGAGTTAGCGAGAAAAACATGCAAAGGGCGCGTGGACCTGGGCTGGCTGCGCTCCACAGGACTGACCACGGATGACCTCAACTTCATGGCCCGGAACGAGAAGACGGCCTGGAAATTATTCCAGAAGGCGGCAGCAGAACCGTGGAACTTCGTGGTGCAACGGCGAGCGCGTGAGCAACTCCGAGGCATCGCGGTGGAGATGCTGACAGAGCGCAATGCTCAGAAGCTCTTCCCGGGCTTCCGGCTCACGGGGAGACAGGTGCCATTGGCAGGGGGGCACGTCATCGACAATGAGATAACATCGATGCTTGGATTGCGGCTTCAACATGGAGTGGAAGCAAAGGGCTGGAACAAAGACAGGTGGCGCATGGCGCTCAATGCGTGGGATGCCAGGCAAAGTGCGCAACCGATCAACGAACAGCAGGCTGCACTAGCAGATCAACTGCAGCGCCTAATCGAACAACTCGCCGATGCGGCGAAGGCGCCCCGAGGGAAACCTTTCCTCGTCATGACTGACAAGCTGAGTGGACCTACCAGGGAGAAGCTGGAGAGATTCCTACGCAGAAACGCACGGGGCGCACAGGTCATTGAAATAGAGGAAACCCAGATTCTGGAGCAGACGAAGCAGTTGCGCGCCGCATTCAACCTGCCCGAAGACTTGTCCGGAGGTGCGCCATGAGCCGGTGGCCTCTCTGGGCGGTTCTGGCTCCAGGTGATCCCACACGTCTGGCGAGCCGTGCCCGCTCCATCGTGATGTCGGATTTGGATCAAGAACTTGGGAAAGAGCAGCCCTTCGATGTCGTCCCGGGCAGTGGCCATTACCACGCCATCGTGGGAGCGGACCCCAGCGACGTGGGCGCAGAGATGCAACTCGCTGAGGAACTATCGCTCGAATGTGATGAGCCGGTGTACTCGATTGAGCGCGCCAACGACCCCTGGACCGTCATGTCGTGGCGAAAGGGTGCGCTTGAGGTTTTGGAGGTGAGCCCAGACGGCTTGGCGAAGTCTCTCGGTTGTCCGCTGCCAGGCAGCGAGGCGTCTTCGGACTCGCCCGCAAGGAAACCACTGCAGGCTGTCGCATTGGTGGAAGGAGTCCGGGCACAAGAGGCGATTCGGGTTCTGGAGGAGGAGGCTGGCGAGCCACTTACTCCGGGGCGCTATCGCATCGAGGACACGCCGCGAGGGCTCCTCGTCGCCAGCGGAACTGGCGACATCGGGTACGCAGACATCACTGTGTCGGAACGGATTCCCCACGCGACCGTGTATGCGGTGATTGCCTCGCCGGACCTGGACGAGTTTTTTGTTACCGTGAGGCGAGGGGGTGAGGGCATCGAAGAGTTCGCGCAGCCGCCTGATGTGTTTCCGCGTCTGCCGGTCGCCAGCGAAATCAAGGGCGAGCGCTCGCCCGAGCGGATCCTCGCAGCGCTGGGCATCCCAGTAGAGTGGTTCCGCAATGAGTGAGGGGTGCCACTTTCTCGGCAAACACGCACGAGGCACCAGGCTCATTCAAATAGAGGAGACTCAAGTTCTGGAGCAGACGAAGCAGTTGCGCGCCGCATTCAATCTGCCCGAAGACTTGTCCGGAGGTGCACCATGAGCCGGTGGCCTCTCTGGGCGGTTCTGGCTCCAGGTGAGCCCGCACGATTGGAGAGCCGCGCCCTCGCCATCGCGATGCCAGACTGGGAAGAAGAGGTCGGAGACGAACTGCCCTTCGAGGTCATCCCCGGCAGTGGCCGTTACCACGCCATCGTGGGAACTGACCCCATCGACATCGGCGCCGAGATCCAAATCGCCAAAGCCCTGTCGCTCGAATGTGATGAGCCGGTGTACTCGATTGAGCGCGCCAACGAGCCCTGGACCGTCATGTCTTGGCGAAGCGGTGCACCTGATGTATTGGAAGTGAGCCCAGACGGCTTGGCGAAGTCTCTCGGCTCCCCACTGCCCGACAGCGAGAAACCATTGAACAACGCCGCGGCAACGCCGTTGCGGCATGTCGCCTTGGTGGAAGGCGTCCGGGCCTACGAGGCACTTCGCGCCCTGGAGGAAGATGACGGAAAACCACTCCCTCAGGGGCGATACCAACTCGAGGACACACCACGAGGTCTCCGTGTCTTTAGCGGAACGGGCGACATAGGATTCGCTGACGTGAACCTGTCGGAGCGGCTCCCCAATGCAACTGTCTATGGAGTAATTGCCTCCCCAGGACTGGACGTCTTTGTTGTCAACAGACTCAAAGGAGGCGAGTGCATCGGGCAATTTGCGCAGCCGCCACGAGAGGACTCATTCATGCCAGTTGTGAGCGACATCAAGGGCGAGAGCTCGCCCGAGCGGATCCTCGCGGTGCTGGGCATCCCCCCGGAGTGGTTCCGGAATGAATGACGGGGGCCGGGGCGGCCTCGCTCGAGGGGCTGAGCCGGCTCATCTTCCACCCCGGTGACAGCCTGGAGGGACTGACGCGGCTGCCGGGCGCGGTGCGCGTGCTCTTCCAGAATGCGCCCGAGTATTGGGAGTCCTTCCGCCAGAAGCCCCGGGGTGAGCGGGTGCGGACGGTGTCACGGCTGCTGGCCAACGCGCTGCTGACGGTGGGCACCTCGGGGGCGGGAGTGGTGAGGGCGGTGGGGTGGGGCGAGAAGCTCGGCCGGCTGTCGGTGCCGCTGCTGACGCTGACGAAGCGGGGCGAGTTGGTGCTGCGGTGGGTGACGGTGCCCGGGCGAGCGGTGACGGTGGCGGTCCAGGGGCTGAGCGTCGCCTGAAAACTTCATCACGGGTATTGAGGTGGTATTCACTCCACCGCCCTGAAGCGAAGCGCGCATGAGAGCGACTTGTTACGCAGGCATTTGTTGGGGGGGCCGCAAGGATTCCGCCGAGGAGTGTGCCCGGCGGGCGGAGGCGTACTTCCACCTGCTGTCGCGGTGTGATCCCATCTACACCCGCTGGTTCGAGCAGGCCGACTCGCGCAAGAAGGCGCTCCAGCTCCAGTTCGAGCCCACCGCGGATACCTTCCTGCGTTTCTTCAAGAGGAGGACCTACCAGGAGGGCAGGGATGGCTTCATCCTCTGGCACACCCGAGCGCCTCACCGCCTCCAATCCCGAGCACCTCGCCCTGGGCCAACGTGTCCAGGAGGTACTGCGCGCGAAGGGCCTGCTCGAGCCGGTCGTTTCCAGACAGTCGGCCACCTGAGCGGGCTGCCACGCCCCGTGGCGCCATCCGTCCATCAGGTAACGCTGGAGGATGAGCGGGCTCCGCCGGCGCGGTTGCCATCCTTGACCCCGTGCCCATCTTGGGGGACTGCGGTCACCTCATGCGACACCGGGTGCCGCGGGCTCCATCCGTTCGTGCTGCGCGGGTGGAGGAAATGGAGACGGGTGTGTCCGAGCAATCGGCACAGGAGGGCATCCTCGACTTCCTCGTGGTGCCTGTCCTGCGGGTGGAGGTGGGGACGGGCCGGGTGTTGTCCGCGCGCCCCTTTCCCCCGAGCGGTGTCCGGTGCGGCGGGCCGCTCGCGGCGAGCCCCTGGAGGGCGCCCTCTTCCGCTGGATTGCCCGTGCCCATGGGGGCACGGTGACGTTGACGGCGCGCGACGGCGGAGGCTCCTGCTTCACGTTGCGCCTGCCCAAGGAGGCGGTGGAGGAGGGGTATGAGTGAGTCCGGAACAGATGGCACGGAGAACAAGGCGCAGGACGTTCGCATCCAGAGCGGCATCCCGAGGCTGGACTTCATCCTCAAGGGAGGGCTCAAGCAGGGCGGCATCTATGCCCTGATGGGGCCTCCGGGCAGCGGCAAGACCATCTTCGCCAACCAGCTGTGCTGCAACCACATCCAGAAGCAGGAGGGGCGCTGCGTCTACATGACGCTGCTCATCGAGTCGCACGCGAAGATGCTCTCGCACCTGTCCACGCTGAGCTTCTTCAAGCCGGAGTTCATCCCCGAGCGGCTCTACTACATCAGCGGTTACCAGCAGGTGCGCGAGGAGGGTTTCTCCGGGCTCATGGAGCTCATCCGCCGCACGCTGCGCGATCGCCAGGCGACCTTCTTCGTCATCGATGGCATGGAGAGCGCGGAGCAGTTCGCCACCTCGCCCCAGGCCTACCGGGAGTTCGTGCACGGCCTCCAGGCCTTCACCAACCTGCTGGGCTGCACCACGCTGCTGGTCTCCAACGTGCGCGAGCGCACGCACGTGGAGAACGCCGTGGTGGATGGCGTCATCGAGCTGTCCGACAAGCTCGTGGGCCCGCGGGCGGTGCGCGAGCTGACGGTGCACAAGTTCCGCGGCAGCGACTACCTCCGGGGCCGTCACGAGGTGGAGATCACCGGCGAGGGTCTGGTCATCCACCCGCGCACGGAGATCCAGTTCGCCCGGCCGCCCGAGCAGGCGCGTGAGCAGCGCGTCCGCATGGGCTTCGGCCTCAAGCGGCTGGACGAGATGCTCGACGGGGGATTGCCCTCGGGCTCCACCACCGCGCTGATCGGCGCGCCGGGCACGGGCAAGACGCTGTTGGGGCTCTCCTTCCTGGTGGAGGGGGCCCGCCAGGGCCAGCACGGCACCTACTTCGGCTTCTACGAGCCGCCCCCCCGCCTCATCGAGAAGGCCGAGGACGTGGGCCTGCCGCTGGAGCGGTATGTGAAGAAGGGCCTCATCGACCTGGTCTGGCAGCCACCGCTGGAGCACTTCATGGACTCGCTGGCCGAGCAGTTGCTGGAGAAGCTGCGGGCCGAGGAGAAGAAGAAGGAGCGCCGGCGCCTGTTCGTCGACGGTGCCGAGGGCTTCCGCGCGGCGGCGGTGTACCCGGATCGCGTCCCCCGCTTCCTCTCGGCGCTCACCAACCAGCTGCGCATGCAGGACGTGACCACCGTCATGACGGACGAGCTGGAGCTCTTCCAGCCCGAGCTCAACCTGCCCACCCCGGAGCTCGCCAACGTGGTGGAGTCGGTCCTGCTGCTGCGCTACGTGGAGCTGCGCTCTCAAATCTACCGGCTGCTCTCCATCATGAAGATGCGCGAGAGCCGCTACGACACCTCGCTGCGCGAGTTCCGCATCTCCCGCGACGGCATCGACGTGGCCGACTCCTTCGAGAGCGCGGAGACCATCCTCAGCGGGCACGGGCGCCTGCGCCAGGGGAGGCTGAAGGCGGACAAGCCCCCGAAGAAGGGGAAGACGGGGGTGCTCGAGAAGGTGCTCGGCCGGGGCGGCCGGGGCGGCGGGAGGGGACGATGAGGACCATCCTGGTCGTCGAGGACGAGTTCGACGTGCAGCAGGTCGTGGCGGACGTGCTGCGCGACGAGGGCTACGAGGTGGCCGTCTGTGGCAATGGCCGGGATGCCCTGCAGAGCCTGCGCGCGCACCGCCCGGACGTCGTCGTGATGGACGTGATGATGCCCATCCTCTCCGGCATGCAGGCGCTCGAGGAGATGCGCAGGACGCCCGGCCTGGACGGGGTGCCCGTCATCCTCATGAGCGAGACCGCACCGAGAGCGGGGGGGCCTCGCCAATGGCAGGCCTTCCTGAAGAAGCCCTTCCGGCTGGAGCAGCTGTTGGACGCGGTGGCCCGGGTCTCCGGCGTGGCGGGCAGGGCCTGAGCGTCAGCCCCGGCGGCGCATGCGCCGCGAGCCGATGAAGGTGGCGACGCGCTCGGCGAAGCGCGCCACCGCCAGCCCCACTCCGTCCAGCAGCCAGCGCTGGAGCCCCGAGCGCGCGCAGTCCTCCAGGCCCACCGGCTTCGCCTGGCCCATGTGCTGCCGCATCCAGCGGGTGGCCTGTCCGGCCACGCCCGCGTCCTCCACCTCCACCAGCGTCTCCAGGTTCACCAGCGAGAGTGGATCCAGGTTGAAGCTGCCCACCAGCAGGCGCTGGCCGTCCACCACCGCGGCCTTGGCGTGCAGGGTGGTCTCCGTCCACTCGTGGATGTGCACGCCCCCGCGCAGCAGCGTGCGGTACAGGCGCATGGTGGCCGCGCGGGCGAAGGGGACGTCGCTGCGGCCGGCCAGTAGCAGGTGCACCTCCACCCCTCGCTTCGCCGCGCGGGTGAGGGCGCGCACGAACGCCCGGTCCGGCAGGAAGTACGCGTGGGCCAGCACCACCTCGCGCCGGGCCTGCTTCAGCGCCGCCAGGTAGCGTGAGCGCAGGCGCCACCCGCCGCCGAAGCCGGACAGGAGGATGCGCACCGGGCCCTGCTCCAGCGCGGACGCTCCCGCGGTGAGCCTCTCGCCCAGCCGCGCGCAGATGCTGCCGCGCAGCTCCAGCGCCAGGTCCGCCCACCCTGGATGGCCCTCCGCCGCGGCGTAGTGGTCCCCGATGTTGATGCCACCGAGGAAGGCCACCGTGTCATCCACGAGCAGGATCTTCCGGTGGTTGCGCCAGAGGCGGCCCAGCAGGAGCACGGAGGTGAGCGGGTTGTGGACGCGCACCTTGATGCCGGCCGGACGCAGCGTGTCCTCCAGCACGCGGCTCTCGCCGATGGAGCCCCAGCCATCGACGATGACCTTCACCTCCACGCCCCGGCGGGCGGCGGCGATGAGGGCCTCGATGAAGTGGGTGCCCACGCCCTCGAGCTCGAAGGCGTAGACCTCCAGGTGGACGCGCCGGGTGGCCGAGGCGATGGCCGCGAGCATGCGCGGGTAGGCCTCGGCGCCCCCGTCGAGCAGGGTGATCCACTGCCCGTGCGTCTCCGCGGACAGCCCCACCGGGGAGACGCCGCCGGAGGACCCCTCCGCGGACAACGCCTCCCTCTCCCCTCGGGAGAGGGCCGGGGTGAGGGTATCTCGTGCCGGGGAGCCCATCCGTGAAACCGTGCGTCAGTCGTCGTGCTTGCGCGCGCCCTTGCCCTTGCCCTTGTGGCGGCACTGCTCGCCGTCCCAGTACTGGCTGGGGTGGCAGTCGGGGCGGGACTTCATCTCGGACTTCTTCGTCCTGGGGATGTACCGGGTGTCGCGGATGACGAGGCACCCGGGCAGCAACATGAGGACGGCGGGAAGGAGGAAGAGGGTCTTCTTCATGGCGCGCGCAGCGTAGCGGGAGTGTGATGTGGGACGCTCTGCTCTCCCGTGAACAGGGATTTCTACCGCCTGGCTGTCTGCACTCCGGGCGTGTCGACGCCTCGCGGGCAAATCGGTAGCCTCGCGCGCGTGCCTGCCAGTGAGAAGCCCGTCGTCAGACATCGGAAGATAGGCGCCTACCGCGTGCTCGGAGAGTTGGGGCGCGGAGGCATGGCCCAGGTGTACCGGGGGCTTCACGAGATGTTGCAGCGCGAGGTCGCCATCAAGGAGATGCTCGCGGACCCGGTGCGCGACAAGGAGGCCGTGTCGCGCTTCCGCCGCGAGGCGCTCGCGCTCGCCGCCTTCCGCCACCAGAACATCGTCACCCTGTACGACCTCGTGGAGAAGAACGACGTCCTCTTCATGGTGATGGAGTTCGTGGACGGGCCCACCCTGCACGAGCTCATCAAGGAGGGGCCGCTGCCCCCCGAGGTGGGTGCCGCCATCGGCGCGCGCATCGCCGGGGCGCTCGAGCACGCCCACTTCCGCCACATCATCCACCGCGATCTCAAGCCGGCCAACGTGATGCTGTCCAAGGCCGGCGACGTGAAGCTGATGGACTTCGGCGTGGCCAAGGACGTGGGCCTGGAGGCCCTCACCGCGCAGGGCATGGCGGTGGGCACCCCCTCGTACATGTCTCCCGAGCAGGTGACGGGCGCGCCGGTGGACGGGCGCACGGACCTGTTCGCGCTCGGGGTGCTGCTCTACGAGGCGCTCTCCGGCGCCCGCCCCTTCCTGGGCCGCAACACCGGCGAGGTCTTCGCCCGCATCCGCGATGGCGAGTACACCCCGCTCAACAAGGTGGCGCCCCACATCCCCAAGCCGCTGGCGGACATCGTGAAGCGCGCCCTCGAGGTGCGGCCCGATGATCGCTTCGCCAACGCCGCCGCCATGCGCCGCGAGCTGGAGATGTTCCTCTCCCAGCGCGTGGGCATGTCCTACGAGGCGCTCCTGGTCGGCTTCCTCCGCCACCGCAAGAAGCTCACCGAGACCGAGGCGCTCGCCCACCTCACCCAGAAGGAGCTGGACGTCGTCGACGACTTCAGCGACCAGGCGGCCAGGCTGCTCTCCCGGCCATGGACGCGGTGGCTGCTCGCCTTCGTCGCCGTCGCCGGAGCCCTGGGCACTGGACTGGCGCTCACCCACTCGTATTGGATGGGGCTCGTGCGGCAGCTCACCATCCGCTGAGCGCTCGCACCCGGGAGCTCCTCGTCATGGGCAAGATGATCACCGCCATCCTCGCCATCGCCCTCACCGCGGGCGTCGCGTACTACGCGCTCAGCAACGCCCCGCGTGACTCCGCTCCGGAGGCGGAGACCAGTCAGGCGAAGCGGCAGCTCGACAACGTCCGCGGCGCCGCCAGCCGCATCGAGTCCGATGCGGACCAGCGGGCGCACGACTTGGAGCAGAAGATGAGCGGGGAACAGCAGTAGGCAACCCCGCGGGGTTACTTGCGGCGCGCGGGGGTGTTCTTCCTGGCCGGCTTCGCTCCCCGGCCCTTCTTCTCGTGCGTCACCGTCACCAGCGTCCCGATGCCGCCGCGCACGAAGAAGTCGCCCTCCACCGTCAGCTTGCGCGGCTGGATGGCGCGCACGATGTCGTCGGCGATCGTGTTGGTCACCTTCTCGTGGAAGGCTCCCTCGTCCCGGAACGACCACATGTAGAGCTTCAGGCTCTTGAGCTCCACACACAGCTCGTCCGGCACGTAGCGGATCTTGAACTTCGCGAAGTCCGGCTGCCCGGTCAGCGGGCAGAGGCACGTGAACTCCGGCACGTCGAACGCGATCTCGTAGTCGCGATCCTTGGCGGGGTTGGGAAAGGTCTTCAGTTCCTTGGTCGGCTGAGAGGGCATGGCGGGGTGTCGTCTATCACACACCCGGCCGATTTCAGCCTCTGTCTGGCGAACGCTCCCCCTCCTGCTCGGTCCTCCTACCTGTCCGGCCCCCAACGTCCCCTCTGTCCAGGGGGGAGCAGCCGGGGCCGGGCCATCTTGTGTCTCCGGTGACAGGGGCGTAACTCAGATCCTCGCCCCGCATGCTGCCCTCTGATTTCCAGGACATTCTCGCGTGCGTTCCCCAGGCCGTGGCTCGGCTCGGACCGGATCTGCGAGTGGAGTGGCTGGAGCCGGACTTCGGCGCCAAGACGGGCATGGTCCTCCAGGTGGGAGACCCGGTGCTCTCGGCCCTCGAGGGGGGCTGGGGCCGGGATGCGCTCGAGCGCGCCCTGCGCGAGGGCCGCGCCCACTCGGGCCACGCCATCACCTCCAGCCTCAAGCAGGTGCGCATCCTCACCCGCCCCTCCGGCCCGGGCGCCAGTCCCGGGGCCTGGCTCCTCTTCGAGCCCTCCGGCGCCGATGACGACGTGGCCTTCGCCCAGGCCCTCCAGGAGATCGCCCGCGAGGTGGGGGAGACGCTGGACGTGGACAGCGTGTGCAAGGCCGCCGTGCTCGCCGTGGTGCGCTGCGCCCAGGTGCGCCGCGCCGAGGTGTACCTGTCCGAGGAGGGCCAGCCCCTGCGCCGGGTGGCCGTGTCCGACCTGGCCAGCGCCGACTCGCCCGAGGACGCCCTCGAGGACCATGCCGACTCCTTCGAGGCGGCCCTCATCACCCGCCAGCCGCAGATCGGCGTCCAGCGCGGCTATGGCGACGCCGTGGGCTCCATCTTCGCCGCGGTGCCGCTGCTGTCGCAGAAGCGCGCGCTGGGGCTGCTGGTGCTCTACAAGGAGCAGGGCACCTCCTTCTCCCTGCGCGAGCTGGACTTGTGGAGCGCGGCCGCCGGGCAGGTGGCGGTGACGGTGGAGAACGCCCGCCTGCTGCGCGAGGCCCAGGCGGCCCTGCGCGTGCGCGAGGAGTTCATGTCCATCGCGTCGCACGAGCTGAAGACGCCCCTCACGCCCCTCAAGCTCAACCTGCGCTTCCTGGAGCGCTGCCTCGCCCAGGGCCAGCGCGTGGACCCCGCCAGCGTCACCAAGTCCAAGCGGCAGGTGGAGCGGCTGGAGCGGCTGGTGAACGAGTTGTTGGATGTCTCGAGACTGGAGGAGCGTCAATTGTCCCTGCAGCTCGCGCCCCTGGAGCTGGGCCACCTGGTGGCGGAAGTGGTGGACCAGTTCCGCCACAGCCTGGAGCGTCCCTTCAGCCTGGCGGTGCCGCGCGAGCACCTCTGGGTGCAGGCGGACCGGGAGCGGTTGGAGCAGGTGCTCGTCAACCTGCTGGAGAACGCGGACAAGTACAGCCCCAAGGGCGAGCCCATCGCCGTGGAGGTGGAGGCGCTGCTCGGCGAGGCCCGTCTGCACGTGAGGGACCGGGGCATCGGCATCCCCAAGCAGGACCAGGCGCGCCTCTTCCAGCGCTTCCACCGGGCGGGCAACTCCTCGCACCGCCACTTCGGCGGGCTGGGGCTGGGGCTCTTCATCAGCCACTCCATCGCCCAGCTGCACCAGGGCGCGCTGTCCATGTCCAGCGCCGAGGGCCACGGCTCCACCTTCACCCTGGGCCTGCCGCGCATGTCCGCCAACGAGGTGCGCCGCCTGCCGCGCCGGGTGCTGCTGCTGGACGAGGACCCGGTGCAGGAGCTCACCGCCGAGCGCGTGCTGCGCTCCGAGGGCTTCGAGGTGCTCACCGCGCACGGAGGCGTGGAGTCGCTGCGTCGCGCGTCCTCCCTGCCGGTGGACCTGGTGCTGCTGTCCGAGGGCGCTCCGCCCACGCAGCTGGGCCTCTTCCTGTCCGCCTTCGCCGAGCTGCCGCGCGCCCGGCCCATCCCCATCGTCCTGGCCGGGGCCTCGCGGCCCGCCTGGGCCCACCCGGAGCACTCCCAGTGCTCGCGGCCCTACCGCGAACAGGAGCTGCTCGCCGCCGTGCGCGCCACGCTCGGGCTGGCGGGCGAACGCGCGCGCGCCGAGGACGCCACCTCCTGTCCGGAGCGCGTCCCCCGGGATGCCCTCATGCTCCCGTGAGGGCTCCCACCGGGCCCCCGTCTCCCTGAGCGCTCCGGGCGCTTGCGGACGTCACTGAATCCTTCTTGCCTGCTTACACTGGCTGACGCAGTGCACTAGACTCTCCGCGTCAACGGAATCACCCGCCGAGAGGGAGTGCTGATGCAGCAGCGAGGCCCGGGCCGCTATGGGTTGTACGAACCGGACACCGAGCGCGATGCCTGTGGAGTGGGCTTCGTGGCCCATATCCAGGGAGAGAAATCCCGCGGCATCGTCGAGGACGCGCTGGAGCTGCTCAACCGGCTGAGCCACCGGGCCGCGGCCGGCAGGGATCCCGAGACGGGGGATGGCGCTGGCATCCTCATCCAGCTCCCGCATCGCCTCTTCGAGCGCGAGCGGCTGGGCTTCGCGCTGCCCCCGCGCCACCAGTACGGCGTGGCCATGGTGTTCCTCCCCTCGGACGACGAGGCGCGCATCGCCTGCGAGGCCGCCCTGGAGCAGGTGACGGCCGACGAGGGCCAGCGCGTGCTCGGCTGGCGCGACGTGCCGGTGGAGCCCTCGCACCTGGGCAAGCTGGCCCGCGACGGCGCCCCCGTCATCCGCCAGCTCTTCGTCGCCCGGCGCCGCGTGGTGCCCAGCGCCTTCGAGCGCAAGCTGTTCCGCATCCGCAAGCTCGCCGAGCGCCGCATCCGCGAGCGCGCCCTGGACCCGGACGGCCAGTTCCACGTGGCCAGCTTCTCGGCCGAGACGCTCATCTACAAGGGCCTGCTCCTGCCCCGGCAGCTCCCGCGCTTCTACGTGGACCTGCAGCACCCCGAGTGCGTGAGCGCGCTGGGCCTGGTGCACTCGCGCTTCTCCACCAACACCTTCCCCACCTGGGAGCTGGCGCAGCCGTTCCGCTACATCGCCCACAACGGCGAAATCAACACGCTGCACGGCAACCGCAACTGGATGAACGCCCGGCGCGGCCTGCTGCAGTCCGCCAGGTTCGGCGGCAGCCTGGAGCCGCTCTTCCCCCTCATCGTCCCCGGCAAGAGCGACTCGGCCCAGTTCGACAACATGGTGGAGCTGCTGTACCTGGGCGGACGCGCGCTGCCCCACGCCATGATGATGATGATCCCCGAGGCGTGGGAGGGCCACACGCTCATGAGCGACGAGCGGCGCGCCTTCTACGAGTACTCCAGCTCGCTGCTGGAGCCGTGGGACGGGCCGGCCGCCATCGCCTTCACCGACGGCCAGCTCATCGGCGCCACGCTGGACCGCAACGGCCTGCGGCCCGCGCGCTACCTCGTCACCGAGGATGACCGCATCATCCTCGCCTCGGAGACGGGCGTGCTCGACGTGCCCGCTTCCCAGGTGCGCCGCAAGGGCCGCCTCACCCCCGGCCGCATGCTGCTGGTGGACACGCTCGAGGGCCGCATCCTCGAGGACGAGGAGGTCAAGCGCGACATCACCACCCGCTGGCCCTACCGGCGGTGGTTGAAGAACAACGTCTTCACCTTCGATGACCTGCCCACCGTGCCCGCGCCCCGGCGGCTGGGCGGCGAGGAGCTGTGGCGGCTGCAGCGCGCCTTCGGCTACACGGACGAGGACGTGCGGCTGCTGCTGCGGCCCATGGCCGAGGGCGGCAAGGAGCCCGTGGGCTCCATGGGCACCGACACGCCCCTGGCCGTGCTCAGCGACCAGGCGCCCTCGCTCTTCAACTACTTCCACCAGCTCTTCGCGCAGGTGACCAACCCGCCCATCGACCCCATCCGCGAGTCGCTGGTGATGACGCTGGCCACCGGGCTGGGCCCCGAGGGCAACACCTTCGAGGAGACGCCCGAGCACTGCCACCGGCTGTCGCTGCCGGGCCCCATCCTCACCAACGGGCAGCTGGCGAAGCTGGCCGCCATCCGCAACGAGGGCATCTTCGAGACGCTGCCGCTCAGCCTCCTCTACCCGGTGAACGGGGGCGAGGGCGCGCTGGAAGCGGCCGTGGAGCGGCTGTGCGACTCGGCCGTGGAGGCGGTGGACGCGGGCGCCAACATCCTCGTGCTGAGCGACCGGGACGTGGACGCGGCCCATGCCGCCATCCCCGCGCTGCTGGCCGTGTCCGCCGTGCACCAGCGGCTCGTGCGCGACGGCATCCGCATGTACACCGGCCTCGTGCTGGAGACGGCCGAGGCCCGCGAGGTGCACCACTTCGCGTGCCTCTTCGCCTACGGCGTCTCCGCGGTGAACCCCTACCTCGCGCTGGACACGCTGCGCGCCCTGGCCGATGCCGGCGAGCTGCCGGTGGACCAGGAGAAGGCGCAGGAGAACTTCATCCACGCGATTGAAGAGGGGCTGCTCAAGGTGATGTCCAAGATGGGCATCTCCACGCTCCAGTCCTACCGCGGCTCGCAGCTCTTCGAGGCCGTGGGCCTGCGGCGCGGCCTGGTGGAGAAGCACTTCACCGGGACGCCCTCGCGCGTGGAGGGCGTGGGCCTGCCCGAGCTGGGGCGCGAGGTGAGCGAGCGGCATGCGCTCGGCTTCGGCCCCGTGGCCGAGCACGAGGCGGAGCTGCTCCCCGTGGGCGGCCAGTACCAGTGGCGCCGCCGCGGCGAGACGCACAAGTGGAACCCCGCCACCATCGCCAGGTTGCAGCAGGCGGCTCGCGACAATGACGCCGCCGCCTTCGCCGAGTACTCGCGGCTGGCGGACGACGAGTCGCGCGCCCACTGCAACCTGCGCGGGCTCCTGGAGGTCGCGGCCGAGCGCCAGACTCCCGTGCCCCTGGAGGAGGTGGAGCCGGCATCGGAGATCGTCAAGCGCTTCGTCACCGGCGCCATGTCCTTCGGCTCCATCAGCGCCGAAGCCCACGAGACGCTGGCCATCGCGATGAACCGCATGGGCGGGCGCTCCAACAGCGGCGAGGGCGGTGAGGAGTCGCGACGCTACACCCGGGACGAGAACGGAGACCTGCGGCGCAGCGCCATCAAGCAGGTGGCCAGCGCCCGCTTCGGCGTCACCACCGAGTACCTCGTCAACGCGGCCGAGCTCCAAATCAAGATGGCCCAGGGCGCCAAGCCCGGCGAGGGCGGACAGCTCCCGGGCCACAAGGTGGACGAGCGCATCGCCCGGGTCCGCTGGTCCACGCCGGGTGTGACGCTCATCTCCCCGCCGCCACACCACGACATCTACTCCATCGAGGACCTGGCGCAGCTCATCTATGACCTGCAGTCGGTGAACCCGGCGGCGCGGGTGAGCGTGAAGCTGGTGAGCGAGGTGGGCGTGGGCACCATCGCCGCGGGCGTGGCCAAGGCCGGCGCCGGGGGCGTGGTCATCTCCGGCTACGAGGGCGGCACGGGCGCCTCGCCGCTCTCCAGCATCAAGCACGCGGGCCTCCCGTGGGAGCTGGGACTGGCGGAGGCGCAGCAGGTGCTGGTGCACAACGGCCTGCGCGGACGCATCCGCGTGCAGGTGGACGGCGGCCTGCGCACCGCCCGGGACGTGCTCGTCGCCACGCTGCTCGGCGCCGAGGAGTTCGGCATGGCCACCGCGAGCCTCATCGCGCTCGGGTGCATCATGCTGCGCAAGTGCCACCTCAATACGTGCTCGGTGGGCATCGCCACCCAGGACGCGGGCCTGCGCGAGCGCTTCCACGGCAAGCCCGAGCACGTGGTGAACTTCTTCTACCTCGTGGCCGAGGATCTGCGCCGGCAGATGGCGGCCCTCGGCGCCCGCCGGCTGGACGAGCTGGTGGGCCGCGTGGACCTGCTGCGCCAGCGGCCCGCCTCGGACCACTGGAAGGTGAAGCGGGTGGACCTCTCCGGGTTGCTCACGCTCCCCCACGCTCCCGTCGAGGAGCCCCGGCGGTGCGACTCGCCGTGGGGCAAGGATGTCTCCGACCACCTGGACCATGACCTGCTGAAGGACGCCCAGGCGGCGCTGGCGGGTGGGGCTCCCACGCTGCTGGTGCGGCCGGTGAGCAACACGCACCGCGCGGTGGGCGCCATGCTCTCGGGGGAGATCGCCCGGCGCCATGGGGCCCGCGGGCTCCCGGACGGGCAGCTGCGCATCCGGTTGAAGGGCTCGGCGGGACAGAGCTTCGGGGCCTTCCTCGCCAGCGGCGTGACGCTGGAGCTGGAGGGCGATGCCAATGACTACCTCGGCAAGGGGCTCTCCGGCGGACGCGTCATCGTCTACCCGCCCGCGGACAGCCGCTTCGTGCCCGAGGAGAACGTGGTGGTGGGCAACACCGTCCTCTACGGCGCCACGGCCGGCGAGGTGTACCTGCGCGGGCTCGCGGGCGAGCGCTTCGCGGTACGCAACAGCGGCGCCCAGGCCGTCGTCGAGGGCGTGGGGGACCACGGCTGTGAGTACATGACGGGCGGCGCGGTGGTGGTGCTCGGGCCCACCGGGCGCAACTTCGCCGCCGGCATGAGCGGTGGCATGGCCTTCGTGCTCGACCGCGAGCGCTCCTTCCGTGAGCGCTGCAACCTGGAGATGGTGGAGCTGGAGTCCCTGGTGGACGAGTCGGAAATCTGGCTCGTGCACGGGATGATCGAACGGCACCTGCACCACACGGGCAGCAAGCTGGCGCAGCGGGTGCTCGACAACTGGGAGCGCATGGTGCCGCAGTTCGTGAAGGTGATGCCCACCGACTACAAGCGCGTGCTCCAGGCGCGCCGGGCGGCCCGCAAGCCGCCTCCGGCCACGTTGCCACGGCTCCAGGTCGTGGGAGGGGAGGGCTGAGCCATGGGAAAGACGACTGGCTTCATGGAGTGGCAGCGCGTGCCCGCCCCCAAGCGCGAGAAGTCCGAGCGCGTCGGAGACTCGCGGGAGTTCGTCCTGCCGTTGTCCGCCGAGGAGGCGAAGCGGCAGGCGGGACGGTGCATGGACTGTGGCGTGCCCTTCTGTCAGCAGGGCTGTCCGCTGGGCAATCCCATCCCGGACTTCAACGACGCGGTGTACCGGGGCAAGTGGAAGGAGGCCTTCCTCGCCCTGAGCGCCACCAACAACTTCCCCGAGTTCACCGGACGGCTGTGTCCGGCGCCCTGCGAGGCGGCGTGCGTGCTGGGCATCAACCAGGACGCCGTCACCATCGAGCAGATGGAGAAGGAGATCATCGAGCGGGCCTTCGCCGAGGGCTGGGTGCGTGCGAGGCCTCCGGCGAGCCGCACGGGCAAGCGCGTGGCGGTGGTGGGCTCGGGGCCCGCGGGGCTGGCGGCGGCGGCGCAGCTCAACCAGGCGGGGCACAGCGTCACCGTGTTCGAGCGGGATGACCGGGCCGGTGGACTGCTGCGCTACGGGATTCCCGACTTCAAGCTGGAGAAGCCGGTGCTGGACCGGCGGCTGAAGCTGATGGAGGCCGAGGGCGTGGAGTTCCGCTGTGGCGTGGACGTGGGCCGCGAGCCGGGCTACGCCGCGCTGCGCGAGCAGTACGACGCCGTGGTGCTGGCCATGGGCGCGAGGAAGGCGCGGGAGCTGGAGGTTCCCGGGCGCGAGCTGCCCGGCGTGGTGCAGGCCATGGACTACCTGGAGCACCAGAACCGGGTGGTGTCGGGGCTGGCCACGCTCGAGCCCCGGCTGAACGCGGCGGGCAGGCGGGTGCTGATTCTGGGTGGTGGTGACACGGGCTCGGACTGCCTGGGCACGGCGCTGCGCCAGGGCGCGGCGAGCGTGACGCAGGTGGAGTTGATGCCGGCTCCGCCGAAGGTACGCGCCGAGGGCAACCCGTGGCCGCGCTGGCCGCTCATCTTCCGCACCTCGTCGAGCCAGGAGGAGGGTGGGGCGCGCGAGTTCGGGTTGATGACGAAGAAGCTCGTGGGGGAGAACGGACAGCTGCGGGCACTGCACGCGGTGCGGGTGGAGCTGCAGCGGGAGGCCAATGGCGCTCCCCGGCTGGTGGAGGTGCCCGGCTCCGAGACGGTCTACGAGGTGGACCTGCTGGTGCTGGCCATGGGCTTCACGGGGCCGGATACGGGGCTGCTGGCGGAGCAGCTCGGCACGAAGCTCACGCCGCGAGGCAACGTGCAGGTGGACGCGCACTTCGCCACGTCGGTGGAAGGTGTGTTCTGCGCGGGTGACGCGAGCCGCGGAGCGAGCCTCATCGTCTGGGCGCTCGCGGATGGACGCGAGACGGCGAAGGCCGTGGACACGTACCTCAACCGCGAGCCCTCCGCGCTGCCGACGAAGGGCAAGGACTGCGCGTTCGGGTGAGTGCGGCTACTCCATCTCTTCTGGCAGGGGAGTGCGAAGGAACATCAGGCCCTTTCCCTTGCGCGAAGCGATGACGCGGAATCCCTGGCCAGCGATCCGAACGAGTTCCTCTTCGCTGGCTCTTCCACTGGCCAGCCACGCATCAGCCTCTTCTCTCGTCGCGAAGGTCTGAGAGACGACGACTGACTCAATGGCTGGGATGTAGAACTTGCGAAAGTACTCGCGGTACTCATCCAGCTTCTGGATGTCGCGCACGTAGAGCAGCGCCACTGCGGCAATGCGGAGTGCTTCATCTTCTGCCGAGCCCTCTTGGTATTTCTCGTTCACAGTCCCCAGGATTCGCAGGACGGAGTCCACAGCGAAGTTTGAATTGTAGTTCATGATCTCACCAGATTAGAGCGCAAGAGGAACCAGAATCAGCGCGCCAGAGCCACCTGTCGTGATCTGAGGCATCCCCTCATAAAAGGCCAAAGGCTTCACGGAAAACGAGCTGCTCGCAGACGAGTTGGGCGAAGCGTTCAATGAGAGGCTGCAACTGGGCTTCGGGCATATTGGGCAGAGCCTGGTAGTACATGCAGCCCTGGCGGAAGAGGGAGTAGGTACGCTTCTTCGAGGTGTTGGCTTTGAGGTCGCGCTCCATACCGAGGCTCTCGCCAGCAGCCCCCAGCAGCGTCAGCAGAGCACCCGCCAGGGCACTCAGTAGCAGCAGCCTGTCACGCCTGTCCGTCTCCGCGATTCGGAAGGAAGACAGGTCCATGCCGAAGCGCAGATCCTTCACATCCCTGAAACTCTCCTTCGTCTCACACCGCCGCTCAATCTCCCGGCTGCTCGTAATGCCCCGCGCGTACGCGTATACGCGTACATGAGCAGCAGCGTCATCATCACCGGATGGTAGGGCGGCTGGCCTCGCTCCTGGGTGTACGCCTTCAGTATGGGGCTGAAGTCGAGCGTCTTGCGCAGCTCGACGAAGAAGCACGCCAGATGCCCCTCTCCCAGCACCTCCCGCGCGTACTGCGGCAGCAACTGTCCCTGCTCCGGTGTCCACTCCCGGAATGGCCTCGGCGAGGCGTAGCGGGCGGAGCTCTTCGCTTGCTCCTCCCGCTCCGGCTTCTCGCTGGCGGCTACTTCCAACAGGGCGGCCTGCTCCGGCTTCTTCGTCGAGGTGGTGCTCACCCTCCACCTTCAACCAGAACTCGCCTCCCCTCTGAAGGACCACCTGGGGCGTCACCCCTCTGGTCCACCCTCTACGGTGGGATAC